>JAJFTS010000113.1 GCA_021372815.1 Deltaproteobacteria bacterium
CCGCCAGGTATCATCTTTCAGAATGAGAATTCTGCTGATGCGTTCCCTGATTTCTTTTCCGGACATACCCGAGGCATAGAGCGCCCCGATAATGGCGCCCATGCTTGTTCCCGAAATAATATCCGGCTTAATGCCCAGATCATCCAGAGTTTCCAGGACTAAAATATGCGCCAGGCCCCGAACTCCGCCGCCTCCTAACGCCAAGCCTATCTTCATCTTCATCTTCATCTTCATTTACCCCTTGGCAGCTAATATTAAAATATAGTAAATTTTATGCGGAGAGATTGTTCCGTAGTGATTAATTTTAGCATAAAAAGAATTTTAGGAAAAATAAGACTTTCGGCGGGCGGGATGATCTAAAAATAATGATATTGCCGATTGCCCGTTAATCGGATAAGTGCACACAGGGGGGGCAACATGAAGGTTACGTTTCTGGGAACCAACGGCTGGTTCGATACGGATTGCGGCAATACGATCTGCACGCTGATCGAGACAAAAACGGCGTATATTCTTCTGGATGCCGGAAACGGCATTTATAAAGCGAATCGATATATCAAAAAGGATTTGCCGGTTTATTTATTTCTGAGTCATTTTCACATCGATCATATCGAAGGTCTGCACACACTGGCGCAATCCAGGTTCACGTCGCTTGCCATCATGGGACAGAGCGGAACAAAGTCTACCATTAAGGAATTCCTCGCCCCAAAATATTCCATGCCTGTCGATAAACTGCCTTTTCCCTGCAAGGTCATCGACATTAAAGAAGGATGGAATAAAAACCCTTTTAAATTCCGGGCGCTGCCGCTTGTGCATGCGTCCAAATGTTTAGGTTACCGGTTTGAAATTGACGGCAAGATTATCAGCTATTGCACCGATACCGGTTACTGCAAAACGGCCGAAGAACTTTCCGCAAATGCCGATCTGCTGATCTCGGAGTGTGCCTTTCTCAGCGGACAAAACTCTGATGTCTGGCCGCACATGAATCCGCAGCTTGCCGCTAAACTTGCTTTCCAGTCACAGGCGAAAAAGCTTGCCCTTACGCATTTTGACGCGGCGTTATACACAACAATAGCCAAAAGAGAGAAGGCGCAAACGCAGACGCGAAGGATATTTCCTGCATCTTTTTCCGCTTATGACGGACTAACCATCGTGGTGTAAGACAACCCTTGCCCTGCCCGATCACCCGTCTGTTGCGAAGATTGCTTGACAGACAGGTGTGAAATTTTTATATTCCAAGTTATGAAAAAGCCTCGTGACGCCAACGCCATAAAAAAAATTCAAGACCGCATCCTGAAAGCGGCGCTGGATATTATTGTGCAGGAAGGGTATCCGGCTCTGACCATGCGCAGGATTGCTTCCCGAATCGGCATGACAGCGCCAAACATATATAATTATTACAAAAGTAAGGATGAACTCTATATTTGTCTGGTCATCCAGGGCTTTGAAATTCTTCAGCGGACACTGATCTCTGTGTACGAGGCGCACGAAGATCCCTTTGAACGCGGTGCGGCACTGGCTCGCGCTTACATTGATTTTGGCTTTAAGCACAGCAGTTACTACGATATCATGTTTACCTATCCTACCCCGAAATATAATGACTACGTCGGCACACCGCTCGAAAAACTCTCGGAAGTCGAGTACAAAATGTCAATGGATATCGTGACTTTGGCAATCAATGCCGTAAAATCGTTAATCGGCGAGGAAACGGCCAAAGACGAGCAGGCAGTCCAGATGCGCTTTATCGCTTCCTGGAGCATGCTGCACGGCATGATATCTCTCTACAACAGCAAGGTCGTGCGGTACACCATTGAGGATACGGAAGCGATGTATGAAAAAATGATAACCGAGTTCTTACAGATCCTTTTCCGCCGATGATTAATGTTTGCCCATATAATTCACAAAATATTTTTCTTGACATTTAAGCTTAACTAAGTTAAATTAAACTAAGATAAATTATAAACAATCAATGAAATCGGAGGTACATATGTCAAAAGTAATCGTTCTCGGCGGATGCGGAGCCGTGGGTAGTGTGGCTGTAAAAACTTTAGCGGCTCAGGATATCATTTCCGAAGTGGTTATCGGAGACTGGAATATCGAAAAAGCCCAAAAGCTGGCGAAGGAATTGGGTCCGAAAGTTTCCTCCGTCAAGGTGAATGCCGAAGACGAAGAAAGCATCAAGGCCGCCGTAAGCGGCTGCGACATTGTTCTGAATTGTGTCGGTCCTTTTTATAAAACCGTGAAGAAGATTCTCTCCACAGTGATTGATTTAGGCATCAACTACGTCGATGTTTGCGATGACGTGGATGTGACCATCGACATTCTGAACATGGACGAACAGGCCAGAAAAGCGGGCATTTCCGCCGTGATCGGCATGGGCAATTCGCCCGGTATTTCCAATCTGATGGGCAAATTCGCGGCGGAAAATCTGCTGGATGAGACCGACTCCATCGACATTTTTCACGCGCACGGCGGAGAAGCCATTGAAGGGGAGGGCGTGATCGGCCATCGTTTCCACTGCATGACGATCGACGTTCCCATGTTCCTCGAGGGCAAACTGACATACGTAAAATATTTTGAACCGGATGGAATCGCTCTGCGACAGACTTTCGAGTTTCCCGTTCTGGGCGAGGTGCCGCTTTACCCCTACCCCCATCCCGAACAGATCACCATGCCGCGCTACATCAAAACCAGACAGGTCACCAACAAGGGCTCGGTCATCCCCAACGAATATTATAACCTGACGCGCGACCTGTGCGGTCTCGGATTAGCGAGCAAGGAACCGCTGAATGTCAAAGGCGTTGCGGTCACCCCTTACGATTTTGCCATGGCCTACATCATCAAAGAGCGTGAAAAAATTTTGAAGAAAATCAATTTCGGCAAACAGCGCGGCTGCCTCTCGATCGTGGTCAAAGGCAAAAAAGACGGCAAGACCCGCGAGTACCGTTTTCATTTCGCCTCACGCAGCGAGGCGCTCGGCGAAGGCACGGGCATTCCGGCCGCGATGGGCGTACTTCTGATGCAGATGGGCAAAATCACGGCCAAAGGCGCGCTGCCGCCCGAGGCGTGCATCAATCCCTACGATCTGATGGCGCTGGTTCCGAAAGTCATGAAACTCGACAGCAAGAAAGAAGGCGGAGAATCCTTCGGCGGCGTCATCGTGCAGCAGATTGACGAAAACGGCAAAATCACCAACATCGATATTTAATTCTTCCGGTATCGGCGTACGGCTTTGCATCTTGTCTGCGGCATATAGCGCGAGGAAAAGAAATGGATAAATACGTTCTGGCCATCGATCACGGCACCTCGGGATTGAAAACCTCGATTATCTCGATGCGCGGCGAAGTGATGGCCTTCGAGTTCGCAAAAACGCCTATTCATTTCTTCCGTAACGGCGGCGCCGAGCAGGACCCGCAGGACTGGTGGAACGCGCTTATCACGACCTCACAACGATTGGTGGCGCGTCACATCGTTCCCACGGAGGCTATTGTCGCAATCTGCGTTTCGAGTACTTTTTCCAGTACGGTGGCCGTCGATAGAGACGGGAACCATCTTTTCAACTCCATCACCTGGATGGATTCCCGGGGCGCTCCCTACATCAAAAAAATCATGGGCGGCTTCCCCAGCCTCGAAGGATACAATCTCTTCAGGATCATGCGGTGGATTCCCAAGACGGCAGGCGGGCCGACGCTTTCGGGAAAGGATGACATCGCGCATGTCCTGCTGATCAAGAATGACTATCCTCAAATTTATGCCCGGACGTATAAATTTTTACCGAGCAAAGATTATCTTAATCTCAGGCTGACCGGAGAATTTGCTTCTTCCTACGACGCGATACATCTCTTCTGGGTGACGAACACCCGCGACTGCAATCATATCTTCTACGATGACGCGCTCATCAAAATGCTGGGCATCGACAAGAAAAAATTACCCGTACTCAAACGCTCCATCGACATCCTGGGTTGTGTCAAACCTGAGGTGGCGCGTGCCATCGGTATCGGCGAAAACGTGCAGGTGGTGATGGGCTCTGCCGATCATCAGGCCGCGCTGATCGGCTCCGGAGCCGTGCGGGATTATGAGGGACATATCTATATCGGCACATCATCGTGGGTGCAGTGCGTCGTGCCTTTTAAAAAAACGGACATGTTCCACTCCATTGCTTCACTGCCTTCCGCCATTCCCGGCAAATACCAGAGTGTCAACGAGCAGGACATCGCCGGCGGCACGCTTAATTTTTTGATCGATAATATTCTCTATTACAAAAACCGTCTGCTCAAAGGAGAGATACCGGAAAATATCTACGACGAACTGAATGAAATAGCCGCCCAGGTACCGGCCGGCAGCAATAAACTTATCGTGACGCCGTGGCTCAACGGAGAACGTACGCCGGTGGATGACAACACCGTGCGGGCAGGAATTTACAATGTTTCGAAGACCACCACCCAGGATGACATTGTCCGGGCCTTTTTTGAGGGAGTGGCCTACAACACCCGCTGGAGCTTCCAGTATCTGGAGCGTTTTACGGGACGCCGGCTCGATCCCCTGAACATCATCGGCGGCGGCGGAAAATCAAATCTCTGGTGCCAGATTTTCGCCGACGTTCTGAACCGTACGATACGCCAGGTGCGGGATCCCATGCAGGCCAACGGCCGGGGCGCGGCTTTTATCGCTTCCGTCGCTTTGGGATTTACCAGCTTTGACGAAATCCCGAACCTGATACAGTATACCAATATTTTTCAACCCAATCCGAACAACCGCAAAATCTATGACGAACTTTACCGCGAATTCATCAATATCTATCGCCAAAACAAGGCTATTTATCACCGGCTCAATATGAGCTGAAAACGGATAAGACACAGAAAAGATTCTTAAACGCGAACGTTAACCTCTTGCTGCGGCAAGCCGAAGGCGAGGATCAATGCTGATGCCAGCGAGAGGCCTGCCCCGAATGCGAAAGGAACCACGGAGCCGAAGGCATTCCAGAGCAGTCCGGCGATCACGCTTGCCGGAAGAAGCGCAATTCCCACAATCGTCGAATGAAGACCGAGCAGGGTTCCTTTCAATTCTTTCGGCGCGATTTCCGAAATAAAGGCGCGTTCC
>JAJFTS010000158.1 GCA_021372815.1 Deltaproteobacteria bacterium
ATCCTCCATATACCTCTTCAAATCGCATCTTTCGTATCTCCTGCTGTAGCTCTGTCCGTCTCATCCGTCACCTCCAATAGGCAACTTACCAACCGGACAGTTTATGTGCTACAGAACAGGACAATTCATGTGCTTCTTACACGCGGGTCAGGTCGCTCTTGACAACATTTTAATTTGGGGTTAAATTAAACTTAACGAGATACTGCTGTGTTCGAAAATAGTCATGTCACTGGAGCTGAATTTAGCTTAAAAGCGCAGGATCTTAGTGGTGATTGTCACCCTTAAAAGATCAAGTTTTAAAACATCATGACTCCAGCATGAAGACAAACGGCACAAGCGGTTCTCGTTCTTTTTTTGCCCTTCACCGGATCATTTAACACCGTTTAACGGTTCTTTATTCATTGCATATCGCAGTAAACCACGCTAATTTTTCCCGCTGTGAGTAAATATTCGATCTTCAATTAAATTTTTTCTATCGCGGACATCAGGTGATCGAACTTTTCCACTTCGACAACCGGTGACGTGGTAAATGAAATACCGGTCAGCATGCTTAATGCCACTGAGGCGGATAGCGCTTTATCCATATCGGGAAAATCCAGAGTAAGAACCAGATCATGTTCTCCCATAACGGCATACATGGAAATCACTTTCCCGCCGTTTTTTTCAATGATTTTAACAGCTTTTTTGGTCCGTTGCTCAGAGACATTTTTTAGCGCCTCATTGGTATATTTTCCGAACATCATAAATATCGGCATAAATATTTCCTCCTTTCTTACGGTATAATCAATCAGGGTTGATGGTGAAAATTGACGCGTGACAAGATAACCTGCTTTTTTTATTTGAGTTTAATCTTTTTAAGGATTGCCTGAAGCTTCGCTGCCAACATTTTACTTTTCCGGCTAATCAATTGACTTCTCGGCATTTTCTGGATGATGTTTTTTTTCTCTCTTCTTGTTTCCATAAAGATACCTCCTTTATAAAATTATGAAGAGATGCCTGAGGCCAGGCAGAAGGTTGACGAGATATTCCTGCTTTTTATTATTAATTTAATTATAACAGATTCATTGTCAAATGTAAAAAATGATGAATTATTCCGCTATGTTTTTCCGGATAAGAGCATAAATCCACGTAATTTCAGCCTCATCCAATCCTCCGGCAAATTCAACAACAGTCTTATCGCTGCGGGCTATGATGCCTTTTGAACCGACCATTTTCATCAGCGACAAAAGAAAGCGGGGGACGGGGCGTCCGTCGGGCAGGCGGGGAGTTCCTGTATCGCCAAGATAAACTTTCTTCATTCCGGGGACTTCGATTGTGTTCATGGTTCCCTGCATTGTCGGAGCGACGAGATCCTCCAACTCATCGATGGGAATTTCTTCGGTTGTGCTTTTCCCCTGTTTGAGCTTTTCCACGCGAAGCATTGTTTTGGTTACGGTAATCCGCTCAAAACCTTTTTTCCGGCGATACATTTTTTGAAGAGCCGACAGAAGGGGCACGGCAATAAAGAGCAGGGCGAAGAAACAAAAGAATATATAATTGAAAGAATCGGAATTGGAACGCGAAAGCATTTTCGGCAGAAAAAACAAAACGAAAATCCCGGCAAAGATCAGGGGTGGAAAAACCGGAAGATAATGGATGAAATTTTTTGACGGTTCGGAAATTTGAATAAGGATTCCTTCTCCGGTGCGTTCCACACGCGAGCACTTGGCGGCAGGTTCCGGCGGCAGAATACCGGCTGCTTCACCTGTTCGTCGTATCCGGTTCCGGAATGATTCGTTCAGATGGTCGGGATCGCGAATAATGCTTTCGCCGGTGGAGGAATCCACAAGCGGTTTGCGCAGGAAGCGGGAAAGCTCTTCAGCCAACTGTCTTGCCTCGGTAAAACTTACGGGCTGCAAGACGGAAAGAGGTTTGCCGATGTTCTTGCCGGAGAGTTTCACCGGCCAGGTTGCGGGGGAATCGCTGTCGCCGCTGGAGAAGTTCATTTCCACCTGATCCACCGTGTCCAGCAGATACTCTTTGCGCTTCATGGGTACGAGCAGACCGTACCATTGAATGATACGTCCCGTGGCCCGGTCAAGAATGAGGCCGCTGCGTCCGAAGACGAGAGCGGCTCCCACCGCGGCAAATACGAGGCCGAACAGGAAGACGAAACCTGCAGGCGCTGTCTCCGATGAGCTTTTCATCGGGATGATACCCAGCGGAATCTGCATGATGAAGAGGCCGGACAGGAGAAAGGGCAGTCCGAAAATAGAGAGACAGCCGCCGCCGCTGCGGATTTCCATCGTTGCCTGATCCTTGTAGATAAAGGGGCTTTTCTTCTCGCCGATTGCCGATTGTTTAAAAATATTCATGTCAAAATCGTATAATGAATTGTATTCTGACCGATTTTTCATCGAATCAGATATTCATCATGGCTGAAATTCAAAATTAACTTAAATCCACTTGAGGATTCCCGCAAAGATAATCAGCGCAACAGCATTGACGGCGAAAAGCGAACCGATGAAAAGCTTTTGCGCCTTCGGCTGCCAGTCGTGCACGTAACAGGCGGCGGCGAAGAAAGGGATGTAAACCGTCACAAAAACCGTAAACGCTCCCCACCATCCGTAAACCCAGACAAATGCCGGTGTCTTCACTAAAAAGATTTCGAGAATGGAGGCGAAAGCGGCATTGGTGACCGAGAAGAACAGACGGTTGTTGATGCCCAGGATTTTCACTGTGGGATCTTTCGGCATAACTTTGCAGGCGACCATTCCGGCGATGGAGAACATCAGGCTGATTTCAATTCCGACGCCCACCATGATTTCAAAAGCTGTCCCGGTGGGCACCGTCCATAAAGCGTGACCGGAAAAGTGCTGAATCAGGGCGTTTACAATTTCCACAAACCAGTGCACCATATAAAGGGCCAGTCCGCCGGCGATAACGCGATAGTTGCCTTTTTCGTATTCATTGGCATAGATGTACAGGACAATTACCAGCAGCGGTATTACATACCACTGAAACGTAGCGCCGCTCCTTAAAATGTTCAATGCCTGCAGTGTTGCTTCCGGATTGTTCAAATTCATTGTAAAGCCTCCTTGTGTGTATTTAAAATAAAAATCGATTTTTCATTTCTTGTTTGTATCCGGATCTTCATCTGACGGGTCATCTTCTTCAATGACGATCATCCGGACGTTAGCCATGCCCTGCCCTAAAAAACCGAGTTGACGCGCCGCCTCGCGTGATAAATCAATAAATGCTTCCTCATGATTACGGCAGCGATCGTTGATCCTGACCGTGACGGATTTGTCGTTGGCAAGATTTATTACTTTTACCCGTGTGCCCACCGGCAGGGTGGGGTGGGCGGCGGTCAGCTTTTTGGAGTTATAGCGTTCGCCGGAGGATGTTCTTTTCCCATGGAAACGTTTCGCGTAGTAACGGGCTATTCCTTCCATGCCTTCCGGTGCGGCATTTTGCTGCGTCTCTTTTATAATGTCTTTTCCGGCATCGGGTATTGTTGCCTGACTGAGCCTTGTTTTGTCCGCCCGCTTTGTCTGTGAAATAGTCTGGCATCCGACGCTTGGGGACAGCATGAAGAGCGATAAAACAAACAGAATACATAATCGTCTGGTTTTCATCTTATAACCTTAATTCCGCTCCGTTTCTCTTCGGGGATATTCCCGCGTGATTTATGCACGAGACAATTTCCAACAAGCCTTTGGTTATTGGATAATTCGTCCAGCAAGCTTCAGTTCACTTTGTTTCTGAAGCTTGGGTCTTATTATCAGCGAGTGTCCATCCCACGTCGCTTTGCTCCTGGGATAATTCCACTTACGCTTTAATGAGCCTTAATTTTCCGACACGCAGTAATCGGAAAATTTTAGAGCGAATTATCCCGCTATCGGGGATAGTTCACTTTGGGATCCCATTTGGAATCCACAGGTTCACTATCCCGCCACCTCTGGTGGCAGGGACGAACTTCGTCCCGATTTATCGGGACTTGTTCTACCGTGACGCTGCGCGTCTGGTATAATTCGTCCAGCAAGCTTCAGTTCACTTTGTTTCTGAAGCTTGGGTCTTATTATCAGCGAGTGTCATTAGCATTTCGCCCATCATTTTATGGATCATATTGATGGCTTTGAGCGGGCGAATCATGACCTTGAATTCGGTAATTCTGCCGTCTTCACCCCAGGTAATCATATCCACCCCGTTGATATAAATTCCTCCTATTTCAGTAGAAAATTCCAAAACGGCATTGTTGCCGGAAATAATCTCTCTTAAATATTTAAAATGGCCATTATTGAAAACGAAAAGCGCCGCGGTGAGATAAAGTTTGGTAATCGGTTTTCCTGCCTGCGGTGTGTGAACGACCGGGGAGTGGAATACAACGTTATCAGCCAGAATATCGTCCAGTCCGGCTGCATTCTTTGTTTCCAGCAATCTGTGCCATTCGGCGACGGTATCTGTAATCATTTTTTGTCATCCTTTTTCGATATGTTCTTTCGCTGTTTTAAAAGCGAGGTCTACGTCTTTGGTAAAAAGCCACCACTGCGGTTTCGTGGTGTGGGGGCCCTTTTCTTTATCACGGCCACGGCAATAAAACCAGTGGCCGAATCGTTCTATGGTGGCAAAGGGATGGTTGCCGGTGCAGAGAATGGAGCAGGGACGGATTTCTTTAAAATAGATTGTTTCCGCCGGTGTTTCGTCATTGCTCATGTGTTCGGGCAATTCGATGTGCGAAACGTCAATGCCCTGGGATTCCTTTTGATCCAGCCATTTGGAAATGCTCATTGTTATCTCCTTCTTTCCGGAAGTATTTTTCTCCTGATAACGGCTTATTTTCCGGCCGATCAGCTGCGAGGCCACTACGGCGATAAAGGCAGTAACGGCGAATGGTTCCGGCATCACCTGCATCCCGGATGATGAAGATGCCGGCACAATATCGCTTAAGCCTGATGCCCCCGGTTCAAAGATGACGTGTTGTTACCCATAACTTTGTTTTTTTTCGCTTCCCGATCGGGTGATTAATGTGACGAATGAAACTCTGTCTTTATTTCATTAAATAATCCGCTGATGAGCTTTGCGGCCGTATACCCGTTCATAGGCTTTACAGAAAGGACAAAACTTGCCTTCAATTTTCTGTACAAATACGAATGCCAGCCCTTTTTGCTGTTTACGGGCATGCTTGCAGACCGTACAGTTAAGACAAAACTTTGCCATTTTACGATCTCTTTCTGAAATTTTCTTTTTTACCTGTTTTGCTTTTCCGTTTGATTTTGTTTTTGCCATTTGTTTTCTACCTTGTTTTATTTGATTGATCAGGGATTTTTACGCAAAGCCCTTTCATAATCGGCCGGAGAATATCCGCTTATCTTCCGGCCGTTGATGATGACGAAAGGAACCCCCGATCCCGTGTCCAGTTGATTTTTTCTTTCCGCAGCTTCTTTATCTTTTTCGATATCGTAATCTGTGAAAGGAATATTTCGGTCATTAAAAAAATCACGCGCCTTTTTGCAGTAAGGACACCAGCTTGTACCGTACAGGATAACTTCATTTTCTGCGTACTTTGCGTCCTTATTTGACGAAGAAGCTGATTCAGAAGATGTCTTTTCGATTGTTTTGGTGGAAACTGTATTGCTCTCGGATTCAAATTCATATTTTTGAACTTTGCTTTTTTTGCCCGAAGTGACCGGCGGCGGGTAATCAGTTACATAAATCGTTCCTTGTTCGTCTTCCCATTGATAATAATCGGCAAAGGAAAAGCCGTGAAACAGGAAAAGAATGAGTGTTATCGTTAAAAAATATTTTAGCATTTTCCCCTCTCCGTTTTTGATTATTTGTCATTCAATATAACGGTAAACTAAAAGTTATCGTTTGGGAAAAACTTTTCATGCAACAATCTTGAGCAGCAGATTACAGGAATAACACTTGTAGAATTTAACTACTCAAATTTTTTATTTGCCATTTCGTCCAGTTTTGACTTGGCCTTTTCGTTTCCCTGCCCGGCCGCTTTTTCATACCATTTGATGGCCTCGGCATCGTTCTGCTCGACAAATATTCCGTCCTGATATAAATCGCCCAGCCAGTTCTGGGCTTCCACATGTCCCTGCTCGGCCGCTTTGCGATACCATATCATCGCCTCGTTAACATTCTGTTCAACGCCTTCCGCATAAAAATATTTCACGCCGAGATTGAACTGCGCTTCGGCATCTTCCTGCTCAGCCGCCTTGCGATACCACTTTACGGCTTCGGCGTAATCCTGCGGAACGCCTTTGCCTTCCTGATACATCATGGCCAGATTGAGCTGGGCTCTTGCATCTTCCTGTTCGGCCGCCGCCAGCAGCCATTTTGCAGCTTCGGCATTGTTCTGCGGAACGCCCTGACCGTCGAGGTACATCATTCCCAGAGTATACTGTGCCTTCGAAATTCCGTTTTCCGCCGCCCTGCGGTACCATTTTGCCGCTTCGGCATCGTCCTGCGGAACGCCTTCACCTTCCTGATACATCCAGGCGAGATTGAATTGGGCCTTCGCGTCTTCCTGCTCAGCGGCTTCCAGAAACCATTTCAGCGCTTCGGCATCGTCCTGCACGACGCCCGTCCCTTTCTGGTACATCACGCCCAGATTATACTGGGCGTTGGAAATTCCCTGTTCGGCCGCCCTGCGATACCATTTTACGGCTTCGGCATCGTCCTGATCAACGCCTGAGCCGTCCTGATACATCGCCCCCAGATTATACTGAGCGCCCGCCTGTCCCTGTTCGGCTGCCAGGCGATACCATCTGACAGCTTCGGCATCGTTCTGCGCGACGCCTTTGCCTTTCTGATACATGCTGCCGACCCAGTTCTGGGCATCGGCGTGTCCCTCTTCAGCTGCTGCAAGAAACCATTGCAGGGCTTCGGCGTCATCCCTCGTAACTCCTGAGCCGTTATAATAGATCAGCCCCATATGAAACTGGGCATCCGCGTCCTTCTGCATGGCCGCCATGCGATACCATTTTGCGGACTCGACGTCATCTTGCGGGACGCCTTTACCCGCCTTGTACATCATGCCCAGGATGGTTTGCGCGTTGGCGTCTCCCTGCTCGGCCGCCCTGCGATACCATTTTACCGCTTCGGCATCATCCTGTTCAACACCTTCGCCTTCCTGATACATTGCGCCGAGATTGAATTGTGCGGCCGGATTGCCCTGCTCGGCGGATTTTAAAAACCACCTTGCCGCTTCGGGATCATCTTTGGGAACGCCTTCGCCTTCCTGGTACCTGATGCCCAGATTGAACTGAGCGATTGCGTCTCCCTGTCCGGCGGCTTGAAGCAATCCCGGCAATGTTTCGGCATTGCTTTGTAAAACTTTTTTGTCCTTCCGGTCCATGATGCCCGGCATGGACTGTGCTTCCGCGTATTCCTGCTCGGCTGCCTTACGATCCGATATTGCCGGTCCGGCATCGTTCTGCGGTATGCTTTGGGTTTCTTGACCCATCATGCTCAGCATGGATTGGGCTTCGGCATATTCCTGCTCGGCGGCTTGGCGATCCAAAATCGCCCGCCGGTCATCGCCTGATTCAATAATTTTTTCTTCCTGATCTATTATGGACGATGTGGTTTGATCATCCGCTTCTGCCGGTGGGGATTCCCGTACTTCTTCATGTTCAGGTGCAGCGTCGTCCAGAGAAACGCCGATTACTTCCAGGACGCTCAGAGCGTCCGCATGGCCCTGTCGGGCGGCTTTAAGATACCATTTTGCGGCTTCGGCTTCGTCCTGGGGAACGCCTTTCCCTTCTATGTACATCATGCCCAGGATATTCTGGGCTTCGGCGTCTCCCTGTTCGGCCGCCCTGCGATACCATTTTGCAGCCTCGGCATCATCCTGAGAAACAAACATGCCGTCGCGGTACGTGCCGGCGAGCCAGATCTGGGCTTCCATGTTTCCATTTTCGGCCGCCTTACTGTACCACTTCACGGCCTCGGCAAAGTCCTGGGGAACTCCTTCACCGTTTTGATACATCCAGCCCAGATAAAACTGCGCATCCACGTTTCCCTGTTCGGCCGCCTGACAATACAATTTGGCGGCTTCGGCATCGATCTGCGGCACGCCTTTGCCTTCCTGATACATCCAGGCGAGATTGAACTGGGCGTCAGCCTGTCCCAGATCCGCCGCCTTACGAAACCATTTTGCGGCTTTCGCGTAGTCCTGCGGGGTGCCTCTGCCTTCTTTGTACATTATACCCATCATCATCAGGGCTTCCGCATTTTTCTGTCCTGCCGCCTTGCGGTACCATTTCAGAGCCTCGGCATCATCCTGTTTGACGCCTTTGCCTTCATAATAGATCCAGCCCATATTTAACTGGGCCTGTGCGTCTCCATCTTCAGCCTCTTTGAGGATATCTGTTAAACATAATGCAATTGTTTTCATGTTCATTATTGTTTTGAGAATATTCTTCTTTCAAAAAATCATTTTTTGATTATTAAGCTCATTCTCCAAAATAATTCGTCTCATTGCCGTTTTGCGGATCTAAAGCGATGAATAGATTTCGCCTTTTGCTCTGCGGTTGAGATAGTGTTTTTTCGTTTTTTTAGTATATCAATATGAATTTTATGTGTCAAAGTACTTTTGAGATACACAATAAAAAGATACGGTTGAAGCATTTTCTCGGAAGACGGATTTTCAAGACCTGCAGTTATTCAATTTTTATAATATGAACTCGCGACTTAACGTTGATAAGAAAACACTTTTAATAAACATATGCTGGGATTGTCAACCGGTTCTAATGTATTTTGGAACCAGTTCTTCATTGACATGTAATAACAAATTGCCTATACTCCCGCATCATGAAAGAAAAGTATTGTCAAACGTCAGTTGACATGTTGATCATGCAACGAGGTGCTCAACTGCCGTGTTTCCTGCGCATGCGATAGGTTCGGAACATGAGGCAGGAACTTATTATCACGAAAAACGACCTGAGTATTGTCGATATAACTCCAGGGTGTCGCTGTTTCATACCGGGGGATATGTCAAAGAAGGAAATGAACCTCTTTGAGTGTATTCCTTCCCTCCGAACTATTCTCAACCCGCAAATTCTCAAGGAAGGAGGGGCAGCGGAAGGTATTGCACTGGAGACGGGGACATATTCCGTCCGTGTGTTTCCCGCAGAGAACCATATCACCTTTCTGTTTCAACCTGAAGACGAATCTTTGGCTGAAACCGCCGCCTTGAGCAAACTTGTTGAACTAAAGAAGCGAAACGAATTTCTGGAGTCCATTATAGAAGAAGCACCCCTCGGCTTGATTCTCTGTGATGAGAACGGGATCATTGTCTATGTCAATAAAAAGCAGGAGCAGAATTCCCGCCAGAAGCGCCGGCAGCTTATCGGCCGCGATATAAGAGAAGTCTATCAGAAGGCCTTCGAATATTCCGAAATAACCAAATTGTTTGACCGGGTCGTCAGCAGTACCGTTTCCAGCGAAACACTGATTGTCGATCATTACTATCCTCAATTTTACAAGAGGGACATGATCATCAAGTTCATCGCGAACCGGTTGAAGGAACATGAAAGGGTCACCGTTTTCGTTGAGATAGAAGATGAACTATACCGTGAAAAACGCAAAGCGGAAAAGGCCGGAGAAGATCTGCGGATGTCTCAGAACTATATGGCCCAGTTGCTCGATTCTTCACCCAATATGGTTATCTCGGTGGACAACAAACGCCGGGTCGTCAGTTTTAACAAAACGGCCGAACGTTTACTGGGTTTCCAGGCGGGCGAGGTCTACAACTCTCCGGTGGACAGATTTTTCCCGAAAGAAGAGCTTCTCAAGCTTGATTTGGCTGTTTCTTCCGATGAGCTGTGGTACGGGACGGTTCACATCTACCGTTCGGACAAATCCACTTTCCCCATCGAGCTTTATACCAACAAGGTCAAAGACGAAAAAACCGGCAAGGCGATCTCGACGCTTTTTCTTGCCGTGGATATTGAGGAGCGCAACAAGCTCAGGCAGAATCTCATCCAGTCTCAAAAGATGAATTTTATCGGAGAACTCGTCAACGGCCTTGCCCACCAGATCAACAATCCGCTGGTCGGCGTCATCAACATTGCGGATATTCTGATGCAAATGATCGATGTTGAGGATGAAAGATATGCTTATGTAAAAATGATTAGAGAGGCGGGCGAGAGCTGCAAGGAAGTCATCTCGCGATTGCTCAGATTTTCCCGGAGGCAGGAAGGCGTTACGCATACGGAAATCGATGTCAGAAATGTGCTGGATGCCGGTATAGAAATGCTCATGAAACATCCGGATTTCAAAAAGGTGAAGGTGGAACGCAGTTATCAGAATGTGTCCCACATACGTGGAGATCCTGTCCTTCTGCAACAGGCCTTTATGAATATGCTTATCAACAGCGCCCAGGCTCTTCAATGTGACGGAGTCATCAAGGTGGGATGCGGTTACGATACTGCAAGGGGTACCCAGATCGTGGTGACCATTCGGGACAGCGGCTGCGGGATACCGGATGAAGATATCCCCAAAATATTCGAACCTTTTTTCAGCACGAAAAATGTCGATGACGGAACGGGAATAGGATTAAGTCTTACCTACTGGATTATACAGGACCACGGCGGCAGGATCAGTGTCGAAAGTATTGTAGGTAAAGGTTCTACATTTACCACATATCTGCCGGTTAAAGGAAAAGAAAGGTATGAATAAAAAACTGCCAAAAGTTTTGGTAGCGGACGATGAAGAATATGCACGGGTGTATTTCAAAAGAATCCTCTCCCCGGAATTTTATAATGTCAGCCTGGTCAAAGACGGTACTGAAGCGCTTCAAAAATGGTCGAGCGAGTCATTCGATCTCATTATCATGGATATACGCATGCCCGGTATCGACGGCATGGAGGTTTTAAAGCGAATCAGAATGCTGGATACGGAAACTATGATTATCATCATTTCGGCCTACGGCGATATGGATTCCGTTATCGAAGCCATGAGGCTTGGCGCCAATGATTTCTTTGCCAAACCGTTCAGCAGCATTGATAAAATCAAACTGGATATCAAAAACTGCCTGGAGCGGCGAAATCTTCTGCGCGAAAACGAACAGCTCAAAGAACAGATCAGTTCGGGGGTCTGCCGGGATTCCATGATTTATTCCTGCAGGGCCATGGAGACGGTTATCGAACAGGCGACGCGTATTGCCCGTATGGAGATGCCGGTGCTCATTGAGGGTGAGAGCGGCACGGGCAAAGAACTTATTGCCCGGTATATCCATGCAAAAAGCTCCCGTGCCAAGGGACCTTTCTTTGCCGTCAATTGCGGGGCACTGAGTGAGACGCTTCTTGAGCCGGCGTTATTCGGTTATGAGAAGGGAGCCTTCACCGGTGCGAATGCAAAGACGCTCGGATATTTCGAGGCGGCAGGAGGAGGGACAGTCTTTCTGGATGAAATCAGCGAAACCTCACCGTCGTTTCAGGTAAAACTGCTCCGTGTCCTTCAGGAAGGTGAGTTTATGCGGGTGGGCGGAACGAAAAACATCAAGGTGGACTTCAGACTTGTCTCGGCCACCAACATGGATATATCAGCCCTCGTCAATAAAGGTCTTTTCAGGAAAGATCTCTTGTACCGCATCAATGTCATCAGGATAGATGTTCCGCCTTTGCGGGAAAGAGCGCAGGATATTCCTCTGCTGCTTGATCATTTCATGCATCAGGTTTGCGAGCATAATAAAATCGGGGAAAAGAAATTTTCGCCGGACGTGTTGACTTGCCTTATACAGCATGCGTGGGAAGGGAATGTGAGAGAATTGCGCAATCTGGTGGAGAGACTCGCTGTTTTCTCCCGGCACCAGATGGTTACCGTTGAAGATCTTCCGCGTGAATATAAAGGCATCGACATCGACCGTAAAAATCAGGAATCGCTTCCGCTGAATTATGAACAGGCGAAGGGCCTGTTCGAGTCAAGTTATTATGAAAAACTGTTTGCTGCCGCAGAGGGTGACTTCAAAAAAGCCTCTGCGATATCCGGGCTTAATCTGTCCACCCTCTACCGGAGAAAAAACAGACTCGATAAATAGTCCTTTTGCACAGATGCAAAAATATTTGTCGAATTGCAAAACAGTCCACCGCCTTGATATCCAAAGATAAAACTATTTTTTTGCCGTCATGTTTATTTGCATCCGTGCAAATATTCTCTTCCGGTCTGTTTCCGTAACGAAAAATAATTCAAACGATCAAATCCTTTATGCAAGCCGCTTGCAGCGACAGATGAATGCCTGTTTTTGTCTTTGGCACACTAGTTGCTTTTATGAACTGTCAAACTACAATTTAATTTTGTTCAAGTAATGCCAATACAAATACTCTTAAAAGGGGGAAAGTTAATATGGCGGTTTTCAAGGACACGGAATATTTATACGAGGTTCTCGGGGGATTCTGGAAGACTCTTTCTGAAAAGAACGAGTTCAGCAGTGCAATAAAAGAGGCTGATGTCCAGATCAAATTCGAAATTACGGATCCATCTGCGATCATCTGGGTTGGTCCGAACGGAGTGGAATTCGGTGAGCAGGAGATCAAGGCCGACGTCACCATGCAGCTCGCCGGCGATGTCTGCCACGCTTTCTGGAAGAAGGATCTGAGCCTGCCGGTCGCTCTTGCCCTGCGCAAAATCAAATCCAGGGGCAACATCGCCAAGGTCATGAAGCTTCTACCCGTGCTGAAGCCCGCCTATGTATTGTACCCTGAGTACATGAAAAAGCACGGACTCTAGCCGTTTTCGATTGAAGCATTTTTAGATTTTTTAGGACAAGAAGTAAGGAGGAACTATGTCGGAATATGTATCCGGGCTGTTTTCGGATGAAGTGGCCATGAAGTGTGATAAGATGCCCGGTTTCCCAATAATCACTTTTGAAAACGGTGAAAATCTGGCAGATGAAATTGTTACCTATAAAGATCTTTTTGTAAACGGATGCAAAGTGGCCAGAGCACTTCAGCTTTCGGGAATCGGTAAGGGTGACCGTTTCAGCCTGGTCATGCGCAATCATCCGGAATTTCTGTACACGATGTTTGCCGCATCTCTGACCGGCGCCGTAGTTGTACCCATCGACCCGCGTTCCAAGGGAAATAAATTAAGTTATCAGATCAAGGATTCCAACTCGAAGGGCATCATTTGCACCAGCGAGTTTCTCGATGATGTGGAAAAGTCACTTTTGGATCTGCCCGATGTTAATGTTATAGGAGTGGTTTACAAAGAAGAATTTGGCAGAAAAGACAACGGAAAGTATCCCACCCTCAACGAGGTTCTGGCAGGGCCGGAATGCGGTATTCCCGATAACGCAAACAGGGAGCTCAACACTCCTTTGGAAATTATTTATACCTCCGGAACCACCGGAGACCCGAAAGGCGTAGTTATCAAGGCCCACAGAATGCCTATGTTTAAAATGCTCGCCGAGTTCATCTGGCAATACCAGAGTGACGACAAACTCTACACAGGACTTTCGCTCACGCACGGCAATGCCCAGTCGGTCACTCTGGTCCCCTCCATCATGATGGGGATTCCATCGGTTATCAGCCGCAAGTTTACCAAGAGCAGGCTTTGGGACATTTGCCGGAAGCACGGTTGCACCACATTCTCGCTCTTAGGCGGTATGATGATGGGGATTTACAGCGAGCCGAGGAAGCCCAACGATGCCGACAATCCCGTAAGAAAGGTGCTGAGCGCCGGCACACCGAGGAGCATCTGGGAAGATTTCGAAAAACGTTTCGACGTTAAAATCCATGAATGGTACGGCGCGGTGGAAGGCGGGTTCGCGCACAATCCGCCGGGCGCCGGTCCCATCGGTTCGTTCGGCAAACCCATCGAAGGGGTCATGGAGATGAAGATCATCCGGGATGACGATACCGAATGCGCACCGGGAGAAATCGGCGAACTGGTGGTAGCGCAGAAACAGGGCAAGGTTGAGGTGGAGTACCTGGGCAAGAAAAAGGCCTCCGAAGAAAAAACCCGCGGCGGAGTTTTGAGGACGGGTGATATGTGCCACATGGATGAAAACGGCTGGCTCTTCTTTGATTTCCGCAAGGGGGGAGGATTGCGCCGCCAGGGTGATTTCATTCTTCCCGAATATGTGGAGAAGGCGCTTGCCGACCTTCCCGATGTAAGCGATGTCTGCGTGTATGGCATTCCCGCCGAATCCGGAGCACCGGGAGAGAGCGACATCGTCGCCTCCATCGTATTGGCTCCGGGTATGAAACTCGATATCAAAAAAATCTACAAAGAGTTGGCCAAGACGCTGGAGAAGAGCTACATTCCGCAGTTTCTCCAGGTAGTGAACGATATTCCCAAAACCGCTTCCGAAAAAAATCTCGAGCGCGTATTGCGTGATGAGTTTCGCAAGGATGCGGCGAATGTATACAGATTTTAAAAATTAATCCAATTTAATAATAAGGAGCAAGCACCATGGCATATGATTTTCTCGACCTACATGTAGCAGACCAGATTTCATTATCCGATGAACACGTGGCCCTCAAGAAGGCCGTCCGGAAGTTCGCCACCGAGGTAGTCAGACCGGCTTCCATTGAGCTGGACAAGATGAGTGCGGAAGACATGGCTCAAAAGGATTCCCCTTACTGGACTGTAATGAGGAAGGCCCACGAGCTTGGTTACCACACCATCTTCATTCCCGAGGAATACGGCGGCCTCGGGCTTGATCCTTTGGGTATCCACATATTTTTCGAGGAGATGGCCGCGGCGAGTATCGGTATTGCTGTTGCCTGCGGCGTGGATGTTTTCCCCACCTTTTTTGCCAACATGATTATGGCGGAATATCCCCAGCTTGAAGATATTCTCATCAAACCTTACGTAGCGGACAAGGATTGTTCTATGCTGGGGTGTTGGGCCATTACCGAACCCGAGCACGGCTCGGACATCCTCACCCCCTATCAGTCCCACTTTCATAACCCCAAGATCAGCCACCAGCTTATGGGCAAGAAGGACGGCGACGACTGGATCTTGAACGGCCAGAAGGCCGCATGGGTCTCCAACGGGACCACGGCCACCATGTCGCTTCTGTTCTTCGGCACGGATGCCTCCATGGGTCTCGCCGGAGGAGGAATAGCCATTGCCGATCTCAATGTGCCGGGCGTCAGCAGGGGCAAGCCTCTGGAGAAGATCGGCCAGAGGGACCTGCCACAGGGCGAGATATACTTCGACGACGTAAGGGTTCCCAAAGAACGCATCTTCTGCCTTTCCGACTCCTACGAACAGATGACCGACCTCGTCCTTGGGGCGGCCAACGCCCATATGGCGATCATGTGCGTCGGCGGAGCCAGAGCGGCCTTCGAAGAGACCCTCACCTACTCGAAGGAACGTATCCAGGGCGGAAAGCCTTTATGCGAGCATCAGGACGTGCAGCGCAGGCTCGCGGAGATGTTCATAAGCATCGAGGCGTCCAGACAGCTCTCGCGCAACGTGTTGAACTACAACCTCTGGAACTTCCCGCCCAACACGACCTATTCGATGTGCTCAAAAATATTCTGCTCACGGGTCGCCTTTGACGTAGCCCAGAATGCGGTCCAGATCTTCGGCGGCAACGGGCTCACCAAGGAATACGCCATCGAGAAGATCTTCCGCGACATCACCTCCACCAGGATCGAGGACGGCTCCAACGAAAGCCTGACGCTCGCCGTCGGCCATGATATCCTCCACGGCGAAATTCCCTACGGGATCTGAGATGCACCTCGCATAAGGTAAGGTAAACGGTTTAACGAAGCGGAGGGGGATATGGTTTCCCCCTCCATGAAAGGGAGATACACATGGACAGCGTGTATGTGATTGGCGTCGGCATGATACGATTCGGCAAATATTTCGACGGCTCGGTGAGGGGCATGGCCAAGGACGCCCTGGACCTGGTTCTGGCGGACGCCGGGCTTGCCAAGCAAGATATCCAGGCGGCCTATATATCCAATACCTTTTGGGGTATGTTCGCCAACCAGCATTCCATCCGGGGCGAGGTCATGTTATGGGATTCCGGTATTCGCGGCATCCCCATCGTAAACTGCGAAAATGCGTGCGCCGGCGCATCCACGGCGTTTCATCTGGGATATACCGCCATCAGGGCCGGCATGTACGACGTGGTGCTCGCTCTGGGCTCCGAGAAGATCACCCATCAGAACAAGGCCCTTTCCCTGAGCGCGTATGCCACCTGCATGGATGTGGAGAATTTCGAATCACACATCAACATGTTCATGGAAATCAACAAGAAGCTCGATTTCAAACTTCCCGATGGGGAAACACCTCCCGGTGAAGGCCGCAGCATCTTCATGGATGCCTATGCCATGGGTGCCAGATGGCACATGAAGAAATACGGTACGACAAAGAAACAACTCTGCGTGATCTGCGCCAAGAACCATTTCCATGGGTCGCTCAATCCCAAGGCCCAGTTCCAGGAACCCATGACCGTTGATGAGGTCATGAACGCCAAGCCGGTCACCTACCCGCTCACGGTACCCATGTGCGCCCCCGTGGGAGACGGAGCCGCCGCGGCCATCCTGTGCTCCCAGCGATATCTCAAGAAGCTCTCCCATGCACGTCCGGTAAGGATACTCGCCTCGGTCCTCGGTTCCGGAACCGGCCGGGACCTCGACGGCGTTGACATCGGCGAGAGGCTCTCTCAACAGGCCTACGAAATCGCTGGTCTCGGACCGCAGGAAATCGACTTGGCGGAGCTCCACGATGCAACGGCCTACGGCGAGCTTCACCAGTACGAGGCCATGGGCTTCTGCGCGCCGGGCGAAGGTGGATTATTGGCCGAGTCCGGCGCCACGACCCTGGGCGGAAGACTACCGGTGAATACGAGCGGAGGACTCGAATGCAGGGGGCATCCAATTGGAGCATCCGGTCTTGCCCAGATCCATGAAGTGGTGACGCAGCTCAGGGGCGAGGCCGGAAAACGTCAGGTGGAAGGGGCCCACATCGGGCTCACCGAAAACGGCGGGGGCAACCTAGGGGTCGAGGAGGCTTCCATGACCATCCACCTGCTGGAAAAAGCCTGAGAAAAATGATCGGATCCATAGTATGACCTGACGGTAAGGGCTTCCCGGCCAACGACAAATGAGCCATTCCAAGGATGGCGGATGCGGAGGCCCGGGCAGAACGGGTCATTTTGCATACTTTTTCAAGGGGACCGGCCGGCATGACCACGCCGGTTCGGATTAAAAAGGAGGCAATCAATGTCAAACACATTTCAGCCCAGTAAATTCAGATATCTGAACGACCCGCCGGTAAGCACCCGGCCGTTCTCCATCAAACTTGACTCTGACAAATGCATCGGGTGCGGGGTATGCATCAAACAGTGCCCGTGCCAGACCATGGAGATGGTCCCGCGCAATGAGGCATCGCCAAAGCAGATCCCCGCCTGCCAGCATCATTGCCCTGCGGGGACGGACATCAGAAGGTATCTTCAGGGCCTTTCCAACGGCGCTAGCCTGGGCGATGTCTGGAAGATCATAACGGAAACCAACCCATTTCCCGCGATCACGGGCCGGGTCTGCCCGCATCCCTGCGAGGGCGGCTGCAACCGCGAAGGGGTCGACGATGCGCTGAACATCCACGGCATCGAGCGCGCCGCCGGCGACTTTGCCATTGAAAAAGGCCTGATCTTCGCCAGACCGCAGAAGGCGCTCAAGGACAAAGTAGCCGTTATAGGATCCGGTCCGTCAGGCCTTGCATGCTCCTATCATCTGGCCCGGATGGGCTATAAGGTCACGGTCTATGAAGCGGAAAGCAACCCGGGCGGCATGCTCAGCTATGCCATCCCCCGCTACAGGCTGCCCGAGAAGGTCGTGGAGGCGGAGATCAAGCGGATCAT
>JAJFTS010000166.1 GCA_021372815.1 Deltaproteobacteria bacterium
GAACAATTCGATGATGACAAGAAAAGTCAGAATGTTGACAACGAGGACGTTGAACGATTGGCCGATAGGTTTTGTAAAGAAAAATTCCTTAATCTCCCAGATGGTCTGAAACAACCCGATAATCAAAACGGCAATAATCAATATGGTGAGGATAATGACGATAACTTTAATAAAAAGATTAAATATATCGTATATATTTGGAATCTTCATTTTCTCCTCCTTTTACACTTGCCCGAAATTATAAGTTGGAAAATTTTCTCGCCTTTTGAGTTCTCCGATAAAGCCTTCATGGATCCGGAACCGATAAATGATATTATATCATATTTATGGTATTGTCTAACATCCTGAAAATCTCGGATAAAAAAATCCCCGAAAAGCTTTGATCCGCATTCCGGGGATTTCATATAATCCTGTTTTTATTTTTAGAAGGTTAAGGTCAGTTTATTCATGACGATGTAATCATTATTAACGTCAACTCCGATATTATCACCTTTGAAATAATCACCGGTAAAGAGATAACCGATACCCAGCATATAAGACAGGTTATTGGTGATTTTGTAAGTGCCGGTCAGGTCAACTTCCCAGCCGTAGTTTCCATCATAACCGACAGGTTTCTCATCGGCTGTCGCGTAAGAAACCGACAGCATGGCCTTCAGTTCGGGAACGGGTTTCACACCGACTCTGCCCTGAACGAAAATGGCATTGGTCATTGGACCGGTAACCTGTGTGCCATCGTAACCGTAAATTGTTCCTGTCCAATTCGCCACATCATAGTAATTGAACATAATCAGGCAGGGATTCCAGTCGCGTCCGCCATTGAGAGCACCTTCATTTATATCTCCTGTTTCAGGATCATCACCTGATACATAGGCTGCAGTTGCGCCCAGAAATACAGGATCAAATGTGGCAGTGGCATCAACATATGCACTGATACTTCTCACTTTGGTATCGATATGAGAAGGATTGGAATCGGGTCTGTCATATTTTTTGTAATCACCGGTCGCATAATTAAATTCCGCCTGAAGCGCCACGGGACCGATTTTCGCGATGGCGTAAGGTGTGAATAGCAGATAAGTTCTGTTATAGTTATCGGACGCAGGTCTTTTCTCCGCATAATCATAATAGTTTATCTGCAATCCCGCTTTGCCGTCTTTCCATGCATAAACTCCTTCAATACCATATTTGTTGTTATCTCCATCCGTGAACGAAGTGCCGGTGGCAACAGCCGAGCGACTCTGATCTTTTTCTTTTGTATAAGCAAGATTAAGAGTGAAAGCATCCTTGGAATAAGAATACTTTATGCGGGGTTTGGGAGCATAACTGTTGCCGAAGATTGTTCCAGTGCTGCCATCATTCATAATACCGATGTCAAATTTACCGACGGGTGATACATAGTTAATATAAGCCCAGTCAACAGCGATATTTTCATTCTCCGCTGCGGTCCCGTAGGAATCTGCAGCCAGAGTTGTTGATGATTCGCTTCGGGCACCTCCCCATATTCTTTCCATGGTATCAAAACGGGTGACGAGTTTCAGGCTGGGAGAAACTACAAAGTCCGCACCAACGCGCAGCCGCTGATAAAAGAAAGCCGTGCTTTGATCCGGATTAATCCGTTTATCTTTATGCTCATAATATCTATCATTGACGTTAGTATTACTTAAATACATTCCAGCGGCGTAATATTCTCCGCTGATCTTGACGTCTACCGCGGAGGCAGACACGCTGAAAGCCATAACCAGCATCAGCGACAACAAAATTAACCGTAATTTCTTCATTTTTTCCTCCTGAATAAATTTTCATCCCTTTCGGGAATTTTTATTTTCAGGAGAGCAGATACGCTTTTTGTGTTACAGCATAATGACAATAGGATTAAGATATAAAAAAACGGAGAGGATGAATCGGTTTTTTATTCACTTCCTTAAGTTTAATAATAACAATAGGAATTTATTTATTTTCATGCAATAAACTCTGCCACGTGTGACGTTCCAGAAAAGAGCCGGGAACGTCTTGTTCCATTTCTTCGAAGAGCGCGAAAGGAGCGGTAAAAGTCATAAAATGCGAATCGCCCAACTGCTTGCGAACATAAACGCGGGCGGAAAGATCGGTAAGCCCCACAACAGCGCGGGGATTTTTTGATTGAGCTTCACGATAAGGATAGATGCCGATGGTCTGGCATCCGGCGGCATAGGGAATAATCACATTTTCATTGTCGCCGCGTCCGTAATTGGCCAGAACCGTGAGCGCGGAGAGCTGATCTGGATTAACGAAGAAAATCACGGATTGCGGTTTTTCTCTGGTCGGATCGATATCGGATAATGGACGAAAAACAACATATTTCGAAGGTATTTCCATCAAAGGCAGTGACCTGACAAATTTTTCGACGAGCTCCGGACTTTTGATATAGCGCTCGCCATACAGGAAATTATCGTGGCTTTCTTTGGTCAGGAAAGGTTTGATTTTTTCGGCAGTCTCCATTCCGCCTTCGCGTCCGGCATTACCGCAGGAAAGAAAGCAACAGAAACCTTCTTCACCTCCGGGGAAATTTTTGTACTGGTTGCCGAAACCCAACCCTACGCCGCCGCCGAAACAACCAAATGTTTTTTTGTCGGCAACCGCGGGCTTGCCTTTGGCCGCGTGGACGACAAGCCACATCACACAGCCCCACTTGCCTTCGGCAAACTGCATGGCGTCCGCCGGTTTCTCATCGGACCACAGAAGCGCCACCGGTTGGTATTTTAATTGAATCGCTTGGGCAATTGCACTTTCCATCTTTCTGCTAAGCCATCCTTTTCTTTATTATAATAATGTTGTGTCGATATTGTCCATTAAAATTTAGGCTTGGCATTTGTCATGCTTAAAAAGTTCCGGATTAAATTGTAAGCAAGGCACCAAGGGAAGTGGGAGTCAAAGTGCAGCAGGACGCATTTGTCCGAGGTGACACGATTGCCATACTGACAGGAAGTTACGGCGGATGGAAGAGCTTCATAGACGCGGGCGTCTGGCTTCTCCAAACCGATGAACCCGAAATGCTGATCCCCGCGGTTCTTGATTACCGGGCAACAGGTGTATTTCCGTAAACACCATCAAAATAGGTCCCTCTTGCTTCACCACACAGCCTATTAAGCGCGATTAAGATTATTTTGATTTTGCTGCAATTTCAGCCGCTATTTTTCCCTGTTTCTGCCATTGACCGTAGATGATTCCGTTCGAACACAGCCTGTCGAGTTCCTTTTTTAACGACGGGCTGATTTTGCCGGCATTTTCATTTTTAAAGGGCGTTTGAGGAAGCGGCATAAAAGCGTGGGCGTGAATTTTGGCGCCCATTTGGTTTAAGTCCTTTATCACTTTCAGCGTTGAAGCAACATCCTCATCCGTCTCGCCGGGCAGGCCGAATATAAAATCAATATTTGCCTTCAGACCGGCCTGACGGGTGACTTCCGCGGCTTTATATATCGATGCAACATCGTATCCTCTTTTGATGAAATCCAGAACTCTTTGACTGCCGGACTGCGCCCCGATGACCAGATTGTCGGTGTCCGTGTATTTTTTCACCATATTCACCGTGTCCAAATTGACGTGTTCCGGTCTTACTTCCGAAGGAAAACTGCCGAAGAATATTTTCCCTCTCTTGCCGATGAGATTTCTGATACCCGACAGCAGACCATCCAGTTTTTCATAATTGATTTTTTTGCCGTCTTCCGAACCGTAGGAAAAAGCATTGGGCGAAATAAATCTGAAGTACGTTGAATCCTGTCTTTTCATTATTTTTACGCAATCCAGAATATTTTCCAGGCTGCGGTGCCGCGGCTTTCTGCTAAACATTTGCGAGACTTGACAGTAACTGCACGCATGGGGACAGCCCCGTGTAATTTCAATAGGCCCGTGTTTGGAAAAAAACTCTGATATGGGATAGTAATTATTGATGTTTACAGGAGGGCGTTTGCCGGTAAAGACGTACCCCCCATTTTTGTCCAGATATGACAAACCTTTTACATCCGGATAGTCTTCATCATTTTTAATTCTATGCAATAATTCAGGAAGAGCTTCTTCTCCTTCGCCGTTGATTACCAGGTCAAAACCGATTTTCAGCGTCTCCTGCGGAGCGCCTGTCGGATGCGGTCCTCCCGCAAGGAAAACAGTTTGGCTGTCCGTTTTTTTCTTCAACTTATCGAGGAGGTCTTTGATATACCAGAATTTGGACGTGGTGAAGGACAGCCCGATGATTGTTTTTTTGTGGTCTTTTGAAATAACAGGCGCTTTTTGGAGAAGCTCTTCTTCATTGGGTAGAAAATAGACATCCATCTGTTTGATGTCCGGATACTTTTCCAGTGCCCCTGCAAGCGCGTTATAGCTGTTCCGGTTTTCTTTGAGGTAATAAAATATTAGTGCCGTTTTGCAATTCATAAATCGGGATTAAGTGTTATGACCATCAAACTCCCCGCTCGAACTCCACAAGTCTAATTCTCTAAAGAATTAAAAAAGGTGTGTATTTTTCCCGAAGCTCCCTTGATGATTTTCATAAGGTTTTTCTTCCATTTTTCAGGCATGCCCAGATATATTTTCCGCATCTTCTTTCTTTGGTTTTCCAGTTCCAAAAGATACTCGCCAATCTGCCGGGCGGTTTCAATATCCTTTTCTTTTTTAAACGATTTCTTACGCCTGCCGCTTATGATGAACTTGTGCAGAACATAAGCGGTCGGTTCCGGAACATTAAGCGAGATACCCCTGAAAGAAGTTTTCATAACGTGGCTCTGAATAAGATCAAGATATCTCAGCCCTTGGGCATTTATGTGAAGCTTGTCAATCACATATGGTTTTTCCCTACCCTTACCTCTTTCAGGCGTTAGAAATTCAACTTCAAGATCAGGATGGACATATTTCTCATAACCGTCGAGCGGTGATACTTTCCTGTCAAATCCCAACTCTTTCAAAATCAGAGAGACATCAACTTCTTTATGTATGCGTGGTGGATTGGGAACAAGAATGTCCAGATCGGCTGTCCGCTGCACGGAAATTTCCACCGGATTGCCGAAATATTCCTTGTAAACCAAAGGACACCAGCCTCCGATGAGAATAACGTCCCGGAGAACCTCCGCCTTGCCAAGACTGATCAATATGGAAAAAAACAGATCATGTTCGTTTTCCACGGAGAGACCTTTCGACTTCCCTGAGATTTTCTTTCACCTGACACAACTTTGCCTGATATTCTTTTCTTTGTTTCAGCTTTTCATTAAGAGCTGCCCATACTGCAGGAGCATCTTTCCCGATATAATCAAAGACAACCTTCTTATCTTCGCGCCGTGCCAGATAGATATATCGCTTCCCGTTTCTTTCTTTTACAGATATCGATCCCCGGGGATATTCCGAAATCTTTTTTTGGTAGAAAACGGAAAGCTCTTCCAGCCGTTTGAGTTCGTCTTCCAATATGCCCCTGATAATGCCCATACACAGCCTTGCCTAACAATTTTTGTATATTATAAGTATTGTTAGGCAACAAGTCAATAAAATATTGCCTAACAATTTTAAAATATCTATATGATTGTTAGGCAAGAACGGATCGCCGCTGGGGATGATTGCTTTACCCTTGGATGAACAAAAGCAACGAGATAATGGAGTGCTAGCGCAAGAAGTTCCGCATCATACGCCGTGTTGCCTGTTCCGGAGAATACTGTTATCCCCATTTTTATGATGCTTTCTTCAAATAATCAATTATCAAAACTAAAAGAATCATCCGGCTTCACACAGAGGATACGATAGCCCGCTGACACAACCTTCGTTTTTTCGCATCAGTTTTTTACCAGCGCTCCAGAATTTCCTTGGTGAGTTCCGAACGAATGGCCTGATCCAGGTGCACGCTGCCGAAGAGACGGCTGCCCGCCATTTTCGCGTTAAGGACGGAAAGACCGTTGGAGCGTTCGTCGAGCCAGGGGACGTCAATCTGGTCGTAGGAAAAATCACCGGTGAAAACCATTTTTGTTCCCTCACCGCCGCGCGTCGCAATAGCCTTGACATGAGACGGCGGAAGATTCTGAATTTCATCGACGATCACATAACATTTTTGAATGGAGCGGCCGCGAATCTTGTCCAGGTCCATCATTTCGATTTTTCCGCTGGCCAGCCAGTCGTTGATTTTTTCTTTCATCCCTTTGTCAACCAGTTCTTTGATGGCATTGATATTGTCGTAAATCGGATGCATCCATGGTTTCATCTTCGCGTCGATGTCTCCCGGCGAGTAGCCCAGGCGATCTTTGTTTCCCAGCTGGATTGTGGCACGACTGACCAGAATCTGCCGGTAATGCGATGCCTGTTCAAAAGCAGCAAGCAATGCAAGAAAGGTTTTGGCGGTTCCCGCCTTGCCGGTTAGAGCAACGAGGGGGACGGATGCATCACGCAGCAAATCCATGGCGATAAACTGGCCCCAGTTGATGTCGCCGTTATTGGAACGCGGTTTGATTCCCAGCAGATGAATATCTCTGTCGATAATACGAAAATGGTCACCTTTGCGCACCGCAACAAAAGCCGGTCCCCAGACTCCGTCGACATCGCAGTAGCAGACGACACCTTCATTAAACCGGACCTGCTCCAGCTGCGCGGCCAGTTTGGCTTCGGGGAGTTTCAGCGGAAAAGTTTTATCGGAAATCCAGTTTCGTTGAAGGTTGATGGTCGTGCGGGTGGTGTGGTGCTGCTTAATATCCGTCTGATGCATTTTGACGGACTGAACATCGAGGCCGAAATTCAGGGCAAGGGCTTCCAGAGAGGCATCCTGGGTGACGAGAATAACCTTTGCTTTGCCCAGTTTTTTTTTGGCGTTGAGCGCGGTGGCAATAATGCAGTGGTCGTTTTTATCGATCTTGAGATCGGCGTCTTTCGCCAGATTGAAATCATATTGGAAAAAGCGGACGGAATGATCTTTTGTTCGAAACAAATTACGGACGTTGCGAATGACATTGCGCGCGATGTCCGCCTTAAAATCGTTGCCTGTTTTATGACTGTCCAGTTCCTCCCAGGTCGCATAAGGGATCAGCACACAGTTGCGGCCGTCCTGACGCAATTTTTCAAACACATCCATTCCATATTCCAGAGCGCTGGTATCCACCACAAAATATTTCTCCGGAACCTTTACCCCCGATTTGACCGTGTCCGTTGCAATAGTCGGCGCTTTAGCTTTTTTCGCATTCGTCATGGGATTGCTCCTGAGGATGATGAATTGTGAGTTATGAAAAGTAGAAGTTCTGCGGGTACACCTCCTGATCCGGCTTTGCCGGTTTCGTTAATGAGCTGATACGAACTTCCTTTTTGTTGAATTAATTATAAGAAACGTTCTCGGGCGTGTCAAGATGATTTTGGTCAGATGTAAGAAGCACATGAATTGTCCTGTTCTGTAGCACATAAACTGTCCGGTTGGTAAGTTGCCTATTGGAGGTGACGGATGAGACGGACAGAGCTACAGCAGGAGATACGAAAGATGCGATTTGAAGAGGTATATGGAGGAT
>JAJFTS010000177.1 GCA_021372815.1 Deltaproteobacteria bacterium
GAGAATGTGCAGGTGGGCGGCGGGGTTGGTTTTAAATTCTAGGTTTTGATGACTTCCTTCAGGGAATAAGGGATCGAATGATTGAAAAAGTTTGATTCCTTATTCCCTCATCCTGTCAGCGGTCTCTTTAAAACTCTTACAATATAATCCGGATTAAAAATAGAGATGGATTGAATCGTTTTTTCCGTTTGATTTTTACCGAACATGGTATATCTTAAATTTACAATATTAATAAGAAAGAGACAGTAATTGATCTATGGAAGCAAAGATAAACAAAGTCGCCCAAATGATCGCGGCATCGAAAAGACTGGTGATTTTTACCGGAGCGGGCATCAGTACGGAATCGGGTATACCGGATTTCCGCGGGCCGGACGGGCTCTGGACGAAGGTCGATCCCGAGGATTTCACGATTGACCGGTTTCTGGCCTCTGGCGAGACGCGCACAAAGGTCTGGTATTACCTGGTGGAAGGCGGATTGATGACCAATTCCCAGCCCAACCGGGCACACCTGGCGATCGCGGAACTGGAGAAAATGAACAAATTAAGCTCGATCATCACGCAAAACATTGACAACCTGCATCAGAGAGCCGGAAACGATCCGAAAAAAGTTCACGAACTGCACGGGAATATGGAGTGGCTGGTTTGTCTTGATTGCCGGGAGCGTTATGATTTGGAACAGATGAGGAAGAAACATCCTTCGCCTGATCGTTTCCCGGTGTGTGAAAAATGCGGAGGCATTCTCAAGCCAGGTGTTGTTTTTTTCGGTGAAACTCTTCCTCAGGTTACGTTAATGAAGGCGACGAGGGAGGCACAGGAATGCGATTTACTCCTTGTGATCGGTTCCTCGCTGGTTGTTTATCCCGCCGCTTACATGCCGCTTTATGCCAAGCGTGCCGGAGCGAATATCGTGATCATTAATATGGGAGATACCGGACATGATGATATTGCCGATGTGTTGATCAATGCGCCGGCGGGTGAAACAATGGCCAGAATTATGGAGAAGCTGAGATCAATAATGAGTGTTAATGGTAAATCCTGATATTATTGATGTCCCCCTTTGTAAAGGGGGATGCAGGGGGATTTCTATGTTACCCTTCAATAAGAAACTCAAGCCTCTTGCCCGAAATCTAAGAAACAACATGACTGATGCGGAGAAGCTTATTTGGTCGAAGATCAGAAAGAAACAAATATGTGATGCCCAATTCTATCGTCAGAAAAACATCGGCAATTATATAGCTGATTTTTACTGCCCCAAGGGGAAACTTATTGTAGAAATAGACGGCAGTCAACATTATGAAAGAGATGGCATGAAAAAAGATCGGGAAAGAGAAGATTATCTTCGAATGTTAAATTTAAACGTATTGCGTTTTTCGGACATAGACGTTTTAAAAAATGTAAACAGTGTTCTCGAAAGAATCCATGAACATTTAAAATCCACCCTAGCCCTCTTTTAAAAAAGGAGGGGAAATAAAGTATAATCAAAAATGTGCCTGATAGCATTCGCCTACAACGTTCATCCGTCATACAGACTGGTTCTCGCGGCCAACCGCGATGAATTTTACGAACGGCCGTCATCTTCGGCTGACTTCTGGAAAGATTACCCGCAGGTTCTGGCCGGGCGGGATTTGAAAAACGGCGGCACCTGGCTGGGGCTAACCAGAGACGGAAAATTTGCCGCGGTTACCAATTATCGTGATCCATCCAGTTTGAAAAGCGACGCGCCGTCGCGCGGAAAATTAGTGGGGCGCTATCTTACCGGCAAAAAAAACGCCGACAATTATCTGAAAAAAATTTCCTCGCAGATTGATCAATACAACGGTTTCAATCTGCTTTTAGGGGACGATGACGATCTTTTTGTTTTTTCCAGCCGCGGCCAAAAACAAAAGCTCAAACCCGGAATTTACGGGTTAAGCAATCATCTGCTGGATACGCCTTGGCCGAAGGTGAAAAGGGCGAAAAAAATGCTTAAAGCGGCGCTGGAAAAAAAAGGCGACGCTCTGGAAGAAGAAATATTTTATCTGCTGGCTGACCGACGCTTCCCGCCGGATGCCCAATTACCGGCGACGGGCATCGGTCCGGAATGGGAAAAGCTTTTGTCCCCCATTTTTATCAAGAGCCCGATTTACGGCACCCGCTCCTCCACGATCTTGCTGATCGGGAAGAACAGACGTGTCCGGTTTGTGGAGAAGGTTTTTGACGGGCAGCCGGAACCCTGGATGGAGAGCCGCTTCTCCTTCAAACTGGAAAAAGGAGGATAAAATGAAAGTCGTTTATCATGAAGATTATAACGAAGTTTATTCTTCCGATCCCGCTTCCGCTTCCGGAAGGATTCAGGCCGTGGAAAAGGCCCTGCGCGGAAAAGTTACTTTTGTCGCACCGGTTGCGGCGGCCAGGGAAGATATTCTCAAGGTACACACTCCCGATCATGTGAAATCGGTCGAACGCGAAGGCGTTTACGATATTGCCGCACTGGCCGCCGGCGGCGCAATTAAAGCGGCGCAAATCGGTTTGACGGAGCCTTGTTTTGCGCTCATCCGTCCTCCCGGGCATCACGCTTCAGCGGGCAGCGCCTGGGGGTTTTGCTATTTTAACAACATGTCGATAGCGCTGGAAAAGCTTCGGCGGGAAGGGAAAATCAAAAAAGCTTTTATCCTGGATTTCGATCTGCATTACGGAGACGGCAATGTCAATATCCTGGAGCACAAAGGATATGTGACGATTCTTAATCCTCTCGCTTCTAACCGCAATGAATATTTGAAAAATGTGCAGGATGCTTTGGCGCTAACGGATGCCGATATGATCGCCGTATCCGCCGGTTTCGACAATCATGAAGATGACTGGGGCGGACTTTTGAAAACGGAAGATTATCAATATATGGGCCGGCTGGTGCGGGAAACCGCCCGGCGCAACAACGGCGGATGCTTCGGCATTCTGGAAGGAGGCTACAACCACAACGTGCTGGGTAAAAATGTCCTGGCGTTTGTTGAAGGATTGGAAGAAAAATAACGTACCTTTAAAAATTTATTTTTTCCTGGAAGCCGGAGATAAATTGCCGATGATGTGTCCTGCGCTGTTTTAGATTGTTATATAAAAATACCTATACCGTGTCGGGGGTGCAAATAGAACAGACGATATCCGTACAGACAATAAAAGATTATTTCAGCATGAAAAAGAAAAAATGGGGCTTCCTCGCGCTTATGGTTTTTATCGGAATATGCGCTTCGGGCCTGATGTACTGGATCACGGGACAAGGCCCCGGAGTTAGTCCGGATTCCACCGTATACATCGAAGCTGCACGAAGCTTTATCGCGGGAAACGGATTTTTTGTTCAGGGGCAGGCGATGACCTCTTACCCTCCGGTCTATCCTCTGCTGCTGACTTTGATTGCTCTGGTTACGCATGGAGATATTCTTGCTTCCGCCCGCCTGCTTTGCATGTTTTTTTTCGGCGTTAATCTTATTTTGCTGACCGTTGCCGTTAACATTTGCACAAAACATAACCTGACAGCCACGGCCTGTGCCATGCTGATTTTTCTTGCCTCGGCGCCGATCATATCGGTACATGCAATGGCCTGGTCGGAAGCGCCTTTTATCACTTTTTCTATGGCATGTTTTGTTCTGCTTTCCGGATATATCTCGAGTCATCGAAAATATCTGCTTTTTTTGGCGTCTCTTATGGCCGGCTTTGCGGCGGCAACTCGTTATGTCGGTGTCATCCTTTTTCCGGCTATTATTTTTACTTTTATCCTGTTGGATAGCCGGTCTGTCAGACATAGAATAAAAGACATGGCTGTATTCCTCATGATTGCGATTCTTCCCCTGGCCTCATGGATTATCCGGAATATGTTGCTGGCAGGATCAACAACAAACCGCAGGATCACATTTCATCCGTTGATCTGGGAACGTGCAAAAACTTTAATCATAAATACCATGCATGATTATATTCTGCCCCTGCCGTTTCCTTCCCGGATAAAGGAAATCAATTTTTGGATAGTTATGGCTTTCTTTATCGTGTGGGTCGTCATCATTTGCCGGAAAATACTTAAAAAGCAAATTGCATCTTCAACGGATATAACGCTCCCTCTGTTTTGTTTAATATATTCTTTGATGTATATAATCTTTCTGATCGTATCCATCTCTTTTTTTGATGCCCATATACCTCTTGATTACCGGATTCTTTTACCCGCTTTTTTAGCATTGACCGCAGCGGGAATTATCATCGCCTGGTCACTGTCGGAAGAACAAAACAGGCGTTGGATTCGACATGTGTTCATTTTTCTTTTGTTGGCTTCTTCATGTATTAATGCGATTCCTGCCGTCGTAACAGCCGTAAACATAAACAAAAACGGCAGTGGCTATACTTCCCGATTCTGGAATGATTCACAGACCATAGCCTGTTTGTCTGATTTTCCGGAAGTCAGAGTTATCTACTCGAATGGTCCGGATGTGATTCGCTTTTTAACGGGAAAGGAAGCCGTCATGATCCCTGAAAAATTATCAGCCGACACGCTGAAGAAGAACGATGGCTATGAGAATGAAATGCGCCGGATGATTCGAAAGTGTAAGGAAGAAGGGGCGCTGATTGTATATTTCAACGAAATCACCTGGCGATGGTATTTGCCGTCCGTCGAAGAAATCGAATCTTCGGGTAATTTACCGGTGTTAAAAAGAGTCGGGGACGGCGTCATCTTCGGTAGGCGATAGGGCGGGTCATCAGGATACCATAGCGGAAATCAATTCATTTTGATTCATCTCCGCCGGTAGACTCGTCGGTTATATTTTTGGGGAATATTTATTTCATGACCGGCGTGTGTTGTCTGTCCGTTGCAAGATGATATCTGTTGCGCGGATCCTTACGCATTGCCGTAAATGATTCGGGTACCGATTGCTGACCGATACCGTACCGGCCGATGGACGGATTCCAGAGAGCATACTCGTCTGCGGCGGCGAACTCGCTTACATTTCCGGCGATAAACGATCCTGTGACCGGCCGGGAAATCCAGTAATCGCGTCCTTGAAATAAACGGCAGTCTTCGTTGGCTATCGGATATTTGCCCAAACATACTTCCTTCATGGCATACGCGAGAGCGCGATGATCCGGATGGTCATCCATCCATGATGTTGAATTGAAAGAAGCATTCGGATACAGTTTAAGATACTTATTCAAGACTGCTAAAGCCTGCGCTTTGGTCAGATTTCCATCCGGGCTGTTTTCGTATCGGATAACGGCATTGGGGGCAAGTCTCTTCACGGCTGCGATCATCTCATCATTGCGTGCCGCAGTAAACTGCATTTTGGTGAGGCATACGTTCTTTTGTTTACACAGTAGGTAACGGACGCCCGAGG
>JAJFTS010000189.1 GCA_021372815.1 Deltaproteobacteria bacterium
AAAAAAAGCGCTGGATGAAACCGGTTTTTTTGATGAGCGTTATTTTTTCTTTTTTGAAGAAACCGATCTTGCCCGCACCATGAAGCACCGGGGATGGAAAATTTATCAGGTGCCGGATGCTTTTATCTATCATTTGCAGGGACAAAGCGTTGGTCACAGCGCGAGATCGCGCATAGAGTTTTACCGGTCCAGGTATCAGTATTTACAAAAGTGGCACAAACCTTATTATTTTTATCTGGCTGAAATAATAATATTTTCCCGTTTGCTGGTTGATGAGATTGCTCACTTTATCTTTTTCGCTCTGACTTTGGGATTGAATGAAAAGGCGCGGCGTAAATTGAATATCTACTCCGAATTAATCCGGTGGCATTTTCAAAAAAAGTAAATAACGGCCATTGAAGCCAATTCGATGAATACGTTGACACTGCAACATGATTTTAGTAATAATCCACGGTGTCTTTGAGAGGTTAGATTATTTTGCTTAGGTAAGGCTTGCGGCGAAATCGTCAGGAAAGTATCTTAACAGTAAAATATTCTTATAAATTGGGAAATTAAAAACGGGAGCGAATAAATTCATGGATGAAATATGGACTGTATTCAAGGGGATGCTGGATCCTCTTTTTATCGTGTTTGTTTTACTGTTCGTATCTTTTGTCATTTTTTTCCGGATCTTTAAGAAAAAAAGCGATATTTTGATTTTGTTGCTGGGCATCGTTTTTCTTTACGGCGCCGGGATTGCTCCCGTGGCCGATTATCTTTGCTACTATCTGGAAAAGGATTATATCCATCATCACGATAACGTCATTAAAAGTAATTTTGATGCCATTGTTGTCCTGGGTAACGGGACAAAAGAAATAAAATCCATGAAAGAAACTTTCAGTTCCGCAACGGGAGATTTAAGGCTTCTGCATGCTGTTGCGGTTTACCATAAAACCGGCGCGCAATATTTTGTCTGCTCCGGCAGAGGATCCGGTAACGTATCGGAAGCGCAGATCATGGCGAAATCAGCGGAGGCGCTGGGAGTGCCCGCAGAGAAAATCAGAATTGAACCCAATTCGAAAAACACCGGAGAGAATGCCGGAGAAGTGAATAAAATGTTTGGCGACAGGAAAGTCAGGATCGGTCTGGTCACGTCCGCCTTTCACATGAAGAGAAGCGAACGGGAATTCAAAAAGTATTTTGATAAGGTAATCCCGTTGCCCGCTCATTATTTATATTCGTCGCCGACGGAGAATGTCGTTGTCCGTTATATGCCGCAATCGTCAGAACTTTATAAAACATCCGTAGCGTTGAAAGAGATTGTTGCACAATTATGGTATAGCTTGAAATAATCATGAAAATAAATGAAGCGTATTTTTGATTTTTCTGCCGCGTTGATTTTATTAATGATAACGGCTCTGCCCATTGCGGTTATAGCCGTTTGGGTTAAATTTACTTCGCCGGGTCCGGCTATTTACTGGTCGGATCGCGTGGGCAGAAATAATATAATTTTTCGAATGCCCAAGTTTCGTACGATGAAAAGCAGCTCTCCCGAGGTCGCAACGCACCTTTTAGAGAATGTTGAACGTTATTTGACGCCGCTGGGAGCATTCCTGCGTAAAACCAGTCTTGATGAGTTGCCTCAGCTCTGGAGCGTGCTGAAAGGCGATATGAGTTTTGTGGGACCGCGTCCGGCGCTTTTCAATCAGGACGATTTAATAAAGTTGAGAACGGAAAAAGGAATTTCCGGGCTTATCCCGGGTATTACAGGATGGGCGCAGATCAACGGAAGAGATGATATATCCATTCCGGTTAAAGTGTCCTACGAGGAATATTACCTGAAAAACAAATCTTTTGCCTTTGACCTGAAAATTTTGTGGAGAACCTTTTTCAAGGTGCTCAAAAAAGAAGGGGTTGCTCATTAATATGAATTTACATCCGCAATTTAAAAACCCCAAATTTTATTTTATCATATTCACCGACGCGGCGTTTTTTATCATATCCATGGTCGCCGCTTATTTGTTTCGCTTTGAATTTTCTGTGAGTCTCGAGAGAATTCAGCAAATCAAAAGCCTGCTTCTCTGGATTGTTCCTTTGAAATTCATTTTCTTTCTTTCGTCAGGCCTCTACCGTGGAATGTGGCGTTACACCGGGATTCGTGACTTCTGGCTTTTAGCGCGTACGTCTTTTCTGTCCACATTGGTGATCATCTTCATTATTCTCTATTTGAACAGGTTTGAAGGTTATTCCCGCGCTGTTTTTATCATTGACGGTCTTCTTACCTTTTTGCTGACCGGCGGAGCGCGTATGATGATTCGCTCCTATTATGCCGTTTATGAGAATCCCAGGGCAATACCGGGATTTTCCCGCAAAATTGATTCTAAAAGAGTAATCATTGTCGGCGCCGGTGACGCCGGCGAAAAGATGCTGCGGGAAATCCTGGAAAATTATCAGCTGGATTATCAGGTTGTCGGATTTATCGATGACGATCCCGCAAAGCAGGGGCGGTCGATTCACGGCGTCCGCGTTCTCGGTGATGTGAAAAAAATTCCCAAGATTGTCGGGAAAAAAGATATTCGGGAAATACTGATCGCTATTCCTTCCGCCAGCGGCAATCAAATAAGAAGCATTGTTGAAATCTGCCGGAAATGCGACGCCTCTTATAAAGTATTGCCGGGCATCGGCGAACTGATTGACGGCAAGGTTAGCATCAAAATGCTCAGAGATGTAAATTATGAAGATCTTTTGGGACGCTCGCCGGTGAGCCTGGATGTCGGAAGTATCAGCAAATACCTTGACGGCAAGACGATTTTGATCACCGGTTGCGGCGGCTCCATCGGATCCGAACTGTGCAGGCAGGTCATTAGATTTAATCCCCGCTGTCTGATCCTGCTGGATGCCAGTGAATTAAATCTTTTTAACATTCAAATGGAAATAAAAAATACGAAACTTTCCTGCCGGCATGAAGCCGTGCTGGGTCATGTGCAGGATAAAGTTTTAATGCATGATATTTTTAAGAAATACCGGCCGCAGGTTGTTTTTCATGCCGCCGCCTACAAGCACGTTCCCATGCAGGAAAGAAATCCCTGGGAGGCCGTCTTCAATAACATTATCGGCAGCCGCGTCGCCATGGAAGTTTCTCTTGAACATTCCGTTGAATGCTTTGTTCTGGTCTCTACCGATAAAGCGGTGCGTCCCTCGAATGTCATGGGAGCCAGCAAGCGGGTTGCGGAATTGATTATGCAGTCAAAGCAAAATCATGTTACACGTTTCATTGCTGTCCGGTTCGGCAATGTCGTCGGCTCGTCCGGCTCGGTGATTCCTGTTTTCAGAAAACAGATCGAACAGGGCGGTCCCGTCACCGTTACCCATCCGGACGTGAGCCGGTATTTTATGACTATTCCCGAATCGTCCCAGCTGATTCTACAGGCTGCGGCGATGGGAAAAGGAGGGGAGATCTTTATTTTAAAGATGGGCACTCCGGTTGGAATCGCCGACATGGCCCGGGATCTGATCCGCCTGTCGGGGAAAGAACCCGACAGGGATATAGACATTGTTTATACCGGTTTGCGCGAAGGGGAGAAGTTGCATGAGGAGTTGATCACCGAAGGCGAAGATATATTGCCGACGGGGCATGAAAAAATAATGGTGTTGCGTTTTGGCAACCGCGCCGGTGAGATGACGGCAATCGCTCGGAAACTGGATGAAAATATTGAAGAGCTGTTAACATTTTCTTCAAACCATGACGCGAAAGCGATTAAGAAAAAACTGAAGGAAATGATTCCTGAATATATTCCTCAGGAAAGTGAAACGGTTCTGTAAAGAAGTCGCGGGTTCATCAATATTTTATAAGGCTTGAATAAAGATGGTAATTTCCTCTCAGCACAAAATAGATATTCCCGTCAGGAAAATACTTGTCATTCAATTGGGTGATATCGGTGATGTCGTCTGGGCCATTCCTTCATTCTGGGCTTTAAAGGAAGCCTTTCCGCAGGCCGGGCTTTCCGTGATGGTTAGAAATAATTATGGAGATTTTCTCATAGACGATGATCATGTGGATAAAATATACGCGGTAAACAGTGAAAGCGTGTGGAACGGTCTTCGGTTGTTGACAAATATACGCCGGGAAAAATTTGATTTGCTTTTTGATCTTCGGGCGGATGAACGCGGCGCTTTTACCTCTTTCTTCAGCGGGGCTAAAATCAGAGCGGCTCTTTATTATGACCGTTTTCAATGGCGCAACAGAGCATTTACTCATCTGGTGGATCCTTTCCCGGAGAAGGAAAAAATGCTGGGAGCTGCGGAACAATCTCTGAAAATTATCCGCGGATTCGGGATCAAAGAAACGACCGCCATTCCGAAAATATTTGTTTCCGAACAATTGAGGAGTAAAGCGCTGAGGTTGTTGGCGGAAGAAAAAGTTGAAACGAAAAACGGCTGGATCAGCATCAATCCTTTTTCGCGCTGGCTTTATAAAGAATGGGGTATGGATAAATGGCGACAGCTTGCTTTTTTCATCGGTCAGACATATAAGATGCCCGTGATCATCACCGGTTCGGCGGCGGAAAACAAGCGCGCTGATGAAATGGCCGCCGGAAGCAAATTCCCGCTGCATAATTTTGCCGGTAAAACCACGCTTCGGGAAATGGCGGCTCTTCTGCAAATGAGCCGTCTGCATGTCGGGGTCGACAGTGCGGCGCCGCATATTGCCGCAGCGGTGGGCACGCCGACCATCACCATTTACGGGCCATCGGACTGGCGCGACTGGGCGCCGACGGGCGACAAGAACATGGTTGTGCTGCCGGATATGGATTGCTCGCCCTGCCGCCGGAAAGGCTGCGACGGAAAGGGTTGGAGTAAATGTCTCGATGATTTGCCTGTCGCCAAAGTTCAGGACGCTGTGGTAAGAAACCTTGACAAGTCAGCAGACCGGAAGCTTTAATATGAAGTCTTACAAATTTCTAAACTCTTCACCGGAAATTATGGACGAAATAACCGCCATCGTCAAATATTTTCCTATGTGGTCATTGCTGGGCTGGTACGATATCAAACAAAAGTATCGCCGTTCGCTGATCGGCCCTTTCTGGATCACGATCAGCTCCGGTATTATGATCGGCACCATCGGCCTGATGTTTTCGAAAATATTCAAATCTCCGGTCGGAGAATTTCTGCCTTATTTTGCCATGGGACAGATCGTTTGGCTATTGATTTCGCAGCAATTAAACGACGCGTGCACCACGTTTATTCAGTATCAGTCCGTCATCAAACAAATATCCGTTCCTCTTTCGGTTCACGTTTTCAGAAAATTATGGCACAATTTAATCCTGTTCCTGCACAATTTTTTGATCGTCATCATTGTATTGATTTTCGGCGGAATAGGATTTACGGCGGAATTGTTGTACCTTATACCAGCCGTTATACTTATTGTTACCCTGCTTTTCCTGCTATCCGTGATCTTGGGAATCGTCTGTACCCGATTCCGCGATATCACCCAGATTGTATCGGTTTTTCTGCAGCTCATTTATTTTTTTACTCCGATTTTCTGGATGAAAAAAACTCTTTCTTCGAAATACTCCTGGGTGACCGATTTCAATCCCTTCTTTCATATGATTGAACTGGTGCGCTCTCCGTTGCTGGGAGTCGCACCCGCGGCTTATCACTGGATTTACATTTTAATCTGCATTACCGGCGCGGCGGTTATTGCTTTCTTCTTCATGAAGCGATTCCAAAACAGAGTTCCATACTGGTTATAGGTAAAAAAAGAATGACCTACATCAAGGGAGAAAATCTTACCATACATTATCCCATTTTCGGATCATCAAGCCGCTCTTTTAAGAAAACAATTATTCGTGCGGCTACGGGGGGAAGAATCGCCAGCGATGCGCGAGGCATCAATATCTGCGCCATTGACAATATATCGTTTTCTTTTACTGAGGGGGAAAGAATAGGGCTTGTCGGACACAACGGGGCGGGCAAATCCACCCTTCTTCGCGCTCTGGCCGGCGTTTACGCGCCGATGGGCGGAAAATTGGAGGTGAAAGGGAAAATAGCCTCGTTGTTGGATTTTTCTTTAGGGATGGACAGCGAATTTACCGGTTATGAAAATATTTTTATGCGCTGTGTTCTGATGGGCATAGCAAAATCGGAAGTTTATAAACATATGGATGATATTATCGAGTTTTCCGAACTGGGCGAATATATAAAAATGCCGATGAGAACCTATTCTTCAGGAATGTCTCTGCGTCTGGCCTTTTCCATATGCACAACGTTTCCTTCCGATATTATTCTTATGGATGAATGGCTTTCCATCGGTGATGCTGATTTCAGTAAAAAAGCTGAAGTCAGACTGCTGGAGTTTATCAAAAAATCATCAATACTTGTTCTGGCATCGCATGATCCTGAACAGATAAGAAAAATTTGTAGCCGCGTTGTGACCATGGACCACGGACATATAGTGGATGATAATAAAATTAATTAAGGGAGTAATCCGTTCCGCAGCCGGGTATCATTAAAGAGGCCAGATTGATGGAAAAACAAAAATTCAAATTGTTGTCGATCGTCGTACCTGTATACAATGAAGAGAAATATCTTGAAACTGTCGTCAGTAAAGTCATCGCCCAACCTCTGCCCGGGGGGCTGCGGCGGGAGCTGATTCTTGTAAATGATGGCTCGCAGGATAACAGTTGGAAGATCATGAATTCACTGCCGGAAAAATTTTCCGGAATTAATTTTCAATGTATTAATAAAAGAGTCAACGAAGGCAAGGGAGCGGCTTTGCGCGATGGTTTTGCCAGAGTAAACGGCGACATCGTTATGATTCAGGATGCGGATTTTGAATACGATCCCGCCGATTATCCCAAATTATTACAGCCGATTCTTGATGATAAAGCCGATGTTGTTTTCGGCAGCCGCTTTATCGGTGAACCGCACCGGGTCATGTACTTCTGGCATCAGGTGGCCAACAATATTCTGACTACGATTTCTAATATGTTGACCAATCTGAATTTGACTGATATAGAAGTTTGCTACAAAGTTTTTACGCGTAATGTTGCGGATGGACTGAAGTTGAAAAGCCCGCGATTCGGGGTCGAGCCGGAGATCACGGCAAAGATAGCCCGCATGCGTTTGAACGGCAGGCGTTTGCGTGTTTATGAAACGGGTATTTCCTACGCGGGAAGAACCTATGAAGAAGGGAAAAAAGTTAACTGGAAGGATGCTGTATCGGCTGTTATCCAGATTATCCGTTTCCGCTTGATGGATTAAAGTTTTATGTTTGAATTTTTTAAAATTCCTCATCTCTTGAATATTTAGTTCTGTTTAACTGTGAAGATTCCTCCTCAAATCGCTTGAAAAGGTTTTTTAATTTTCGAAACAATTCGGCCTATGATGTTGCATAAAAAATGTGTCGGCGTAATCGGCGCGACCAGTTTAATCGGCGAATATCTTCTGCCCTTGTTGGTTGATAAGGGATATGAGGTTGTGGCTTTTTCACGCGAGGAACTGCATGTAAAATCATCGGCGGTAGGGCCTGTTGAATGGCAATGGCTCTCCGGACTGCAATCGGTCGAAATCCATAAAAGAAAAAAACAGATAAATTACTGGATCAGTCTGGCGCCGATCAGGGCTTTGCCGGAATACTTTTCTTTCCTTCTCGATTATGGCGCAAAGCATGTCGTGGCTGTTTCTTCAACGAGCCGATTTACAAAAGAAGATTCTCCCGACGCGGCTGAAAAGAAACTGGCACGAAATCTGGCCGAAAATGAAGAACGGCTGATCGCCTGGGCAGGAAAAGAGAACCTGACTTTTACGATACTGAGGCCGACTCTGGTTTATGCTCTGGGTTTGGACAGAAATGTCAGTGTGATAGCCTCTTTTATCCAGCGATTTTCTTTTTTCTGTGTTTTTGGAGATGCTCGCGGACTGCGGCAGCCGGTGCACGCCCAGGATGTGGCGTTAGCGTGTGCGGAGGCTCTCAGCGCGGAAGCGGCAAAGAATCGATGCTATAATATATCGGGAGGAGAAATCATCAGTTACCGCAAAATGGTTAATCGTATTTTCGCGGCTCTGGAGAAAAAACCGCGGTTTGTGAAATTCCCTCTCTGGCTTTTCCGTTTAGCAGTTTTTATATTGCGGATTTTTCCGCATTACCGCCAGTGGTCGGTGGCTATGGCGCAAAGGATGAATGAAGATATGGTTTTTGATCACACCGAAGCGAGCCGCGACCTTCATTTTTTTCCACGCGGTTTTCGGCCGGTCAGGGAAGACCTGCCGGAGGCCTGATTTTTTATGAAAAGGAGTAGTCGTAAATGTGCTTTAAAAGATTTAAACGGAAAATCGATTTTGCAGTTTTAGTTATAGTTTTTTGTTTTTGTCATAATTTTCTGTTTAATCCTCTGACTGCCTGTGCGGAATCGGCGTCCGGGGCGTCCTCTGTCCGGGGAACAATTCGCGTTTCCGGAGCATGGGCTCTTTATCCCATGATGGTGAAATGGGCTGAAGAATTCAAAAAGATTTACCCGCAAGTCAGAATTGATGTTTCGGCCGGCGGCGCCGGAAAGGGAGTCACAGACGCTTTGTCCGGCCTGGTTGATATCGGCATGGTGTCCCGGGAACTCCGGCCGGAGGAAACAAAACAGAAGGCCTTTTATGTTCCGGTAGTGAAAGATGCCGTCTTTCCGACCATTAATGCCGGCAATCCGGTGATGAAAGAACTCTCTCAAAAAGGATTAAAGAAAAAAACTCTGCAGTATCTGTGGACCGCCGGACGCAGCATGACCTGGGGTGAATTGGCCGGTACGGCTGATCATAATAAAATCAGGGTCTACACCCGTTCCGATTCCTGCGGCGCGGCTGAAACATGGGCGAAATATTTGAATGCGAAGCAGGAGGATCTGCAGGGCGTTGCCGTTTACGGTGATCCCGGCGTTGCGGAAGCCGTAAGAAAAGATAAAACATCGATAGGTTATAATAATCTTAATTACGCTTACGATATTAAAACCGGAGCGCCTCTGGCCGGTCTCCGGGTAGCTCCCATAGACGTCAATGAAAACGGCCGTGTGGATGCCGGAGAAAGACTGCGCACAAAACAGGAGGCCATTAAAGCCGTTCTTTCCGGCAACTATCCCTCGCCGCCGGCAAGAGATCTTTATCTGGTGACGAAAGAATCTTTCAAAGGACCGTCGAAAGTATTTGTCCGCTGGATACTTTCCGACGGGCAGAAGTATGTTGATGAAGTCGGTTATTTGAAAATAAGCAAAAAGCAAATTAAGGACGCTTTGAACAAAGCAGGTAAATAGAGTATAAAAAAGAAGTATTAGAATGATTGGTATCCGTTTATCCGAGAAAAGGCAGGCCAGAGAAAAATTCGCGCTTTTCTCCGGCCGCTTTGTATTGATTTTCGTCAACGCGCTGGCATTTCTTATCTTTTGCGGTTTGCTGCTCAAGGCTCAGCCGATTCTCAAATCCATATCTTTTTCCGATCTGTTGTTTTCATCGTCGTGGCATCCGATGAGAAATGAGTTCGGTTTATTTGTTTTTATTGTCAGCACCTTGGAAGTTACCTTGCTGGCCATGCTGATGGCCATTCCCGTCTGTCTGCTGGCTTCCGTTTATCTTTCGGAATACGCGGGAAGGCGGTTTCGTGAGTTTTCCCGGTTTGTCATTGATATTCTTGCCGGCATTCCTTCCGTCATCTACGGCCTGTGCGGCGTACTGGTGATCGTTCCTTTGGTTGGTGTTCTTGGTGATTATGCCGGAATTTCGACAACCGGTTACAGCCTGCTGGCCGGCGGTATTGTTCTGGCGGTGATGGTCATCCCTTTTATAATTTCCATTTCAGTGGAAGTTTTGAGAATGGTTCCCGATCCGGTCCGGGAATGTTCGCTGGCCCTGGGGGCAACCCAATGGGAAACGATTAAATATGTCATATTGAGGAAGGCAAGAAGAGGGCTTCTGGCGGCTGTTGTTCTCGGGTTTTCCCGCGCTTTCGGGGAAACCATGGCGGTGTTGATGGTTGTGGGCAATGTCGCCCAGTTGCCGGCGTCGGTTTTTGATCCGGCTTATCCGCTGCCGGCGTTGATTGCGAACAATTACGGCGAGGTGATGTCCATCCCGCTGTATGATGCGGCGCTGATGTCCGCGGCGTTGATTTTGATGCTGGTGGTGGCGATGTTCAGTCTGACGGCTCATTACACTTTGCAGAAAATAGGAGATACTTTCGAACGATGAAAGCAAGAACACTGGAAGAAAATATCGTCAAAATGATGATGCTGGGTTCCCTTGCTCTGGTTTTTCTGGCTCTGGCCGGCATTATTTTGGTGGTGGCGATGAAAGGACTTTCCAGCCTGAATTTATCCATGATTCTGGAAACGCCGAAGGGCGGTTATTATCTGGGAAAGGAAGGCGGCATTGCCAATGCCATCGTCGGGTCTCTTTATCTGATGGCGGGGGCAACCGTTATCTCTCTGGTGATCAGCCTCCCGGTCGCGCTGGCTTTGCAGCGGGAATATCCGGGCAGACGTTTTGCCGATTTTACGCGGCTGATTATGGACGTTCTCTGGGGTACGCCGTCTATTGTTTACGGAGCATTCGGATTTGTCATTATGGTATTTCTCGGCATCAGAGCGTCTCTTCTGGGCGGTATCATCGTATTGAGTCTGCTCATGATTCCTATTATGAGCCGTGCCATGGATGAAGCTATCCGGCTGGTTCCCTTCGAGATCAAAGAAATGTCTTACGCTTTGGGAGCGACAAAAGTGGAAACGACATGGGCTGTTGTTTTAAGACAGGCGTTTCCCGGCCTGTGCACGGCTGTGATTCTGGCCTTCGGCCGGGGCATCGGCGATGCCGCCTCCATTTTGTTTACCGCCGGATATACGGATGAGATTCCGCGCTCTTTGACGGATCCGGTGGCCTCGCTGCCGCTGGCCGTTTTTTTCCAGGCGGGCACCCCGGTGCCGGAAGTTCAGGCCAGGGCTTTCACCGCGGCGCTGATTCTTCTTTTTATCGTCATGGTGATTAATATCATTGCCAGAATTTTAGGTTGGCGTTTTTCCAAAAACATAGTGAGATAGCAAGGCAAATGTCGCATATAAAAATTGAAAAATTAAATGTATCGTATGGAAATCATCAGGTCTTAAAAAATATCAGCCTGGATATCCCCGATCGTCAGATTGTCGCCATTATCGGCCCCTCCGGTTGCGGGAAAACGACACTGCTCAAGAGCATGAACAGGCTTCTGGATTTGAATGAAGAGGTCGTGACCACGGGAGATATCATGGTTGACGGTGCCAGCATTTACCACAACGGCATGGATGTCACTTCCCTGAGAAAGAAAATAGGTTTTATTCCCCAGCGCCCCTATCCTCTGCCGATGTCCGTATTTGATAATGTGGCTTTCGGCCCGCGTATCCACGGATTGAACGGCGGCAGACCAGAAAAAAATGATGACGGTCATCTAAAGAGCAAAAGCAAGACAAACATGTCTTTGCTGGTGGAGCGCTATTTGCGTCTGGCCGGCCTCTGGGATGAAGTGAAGGACCGGCTGCACGAACCGGCGGTAAAGCTGTCCATCGGCCAGCAGCAGCGCCTGGCGCTGGCGCGTGTTCTTTCCATCGAACCGGAAGTGATTCTGGCCGACGAGCCGACGTCCGCCCTCGATCCGGTTTCCGCGAAGCTGGTGGAAGCGCAATTCAAGGTGCTCAAGGAAAACTATACGATTATCATCGTTACCCACATTCTCCGGCAGGCCAGAAGGCTGGCCGATTACATTGTTTTTCTTTACCTGGGTGATATGGTAGAACACAAGCCGGCGGCGGAGTTTTTTGCCAGGCCGGAGGATGAAAAAACCAAAGCTTATATCAGCGGAGAAATCAGTTAACATGAGTCCCTTCAGCATCTCCTATTTAAGACAACTCGAATCCGAATCCATCCACATTATGAGAGAGGTTGCCGCCGAATTTAAAAATCCGGTCGTGCTTTATTCTGCGGGGAAGGATTCCAGCGTGATGGTGCGCCTGGCGCAGAAAGCGTTTTATCCGGGCAAATTTCCTTTTCCTTTAATGCATATCGATACCGGCTACAAGTTTCCGGAAATGTACAAATTCCGGGAGGAATTCTGCCGAAAAATCGGAGCCCGTTTGATTGTGGAAAGAAATGAGGAATGGATTGCTCAGGGCTGTCATCCGCAAACAACCGGGGTGGACAAGTGCTGCAGCCACCTCAAAACCGGGGCTCTTCTGGATGCCCTGCGCAAACACGGGTTTGACGCGGCCTTCGGCGGCGCCAGAAGGGAAGAAGAAAAATCCCGCGCCAAGGAAAGGGTTTTTTCCTTGCGTGATTCTTTCGGACAATGGGACCCTAAAAATCAACGGCCTGAACTCTGGGATGTCTATAACACGCGGATTAACGAAGGAGAAACGATGCGGGTTTTCCCCTTGAGCAACTGGACGGAACAGGACATCTGGCAATACATTAAATTGGAAAGGATTCCCGTCGTGCCTATTTATTTTGCCCTGAAAAGGGAGGTCATCGTTAAAAACGGTATTCTTATCCCAGTGGCTCAGAATTCGAAGAATGACCATGAAAAAGTCGAAACGGTTCTTTGCCGTTTCCGTTCTTTGGGCTGTATTCCCTGCACGGGGGCGATTGCTTCATCAGCAACAACCATTGACGGAATCATCGGCGAGGTCAGAGCCGCGAGGAAATCGGAAAGGGAAAACCGCGTTATTGATCTGACCAGCGACAGTTCCATGGAACAGAAAAAGAAAGAAGGTTATTTTTAATGTATTCGGGTGAAAAATCCTTGCTGCGTTTCACGACAACCGGCAGTGTTGATGACGGCAAATCGACGCTGATCGGCCGGCTGTTGTATGAAACAAAATCCATCTATGAAGATCAATACGCGGCGATTGAAAAAACTTCCAGAAGAAAAGGTTTTCAGGAGGTTGAACTGGCCTATCTTCTGGACGGGCTGGCCGCGGAGAGAGAACAGGGGATAACTATTGATGTCGCTTACCGTTATTTTGAAACGCAGAAAAGAAAATTTATCATTACCGACACGCCGGGTCATGTTCAATACACCAGAAATATGGTGACGGGCGCCTCCAAGGCGGATTGCGCCGTCATTCTGGTGGATGCCCGCAACGGCATCCTGACCCAGTCCAAAAGGCACGGCTTCATCATTTCCCTTTTGCAGATTCCTCATCTGATTGTGGCGATTAATAAAATGGATCTGGTTGATTATTCGGAGGACGTTTTTAACCGCATTGTTGAAGAATACGAGGATTATTCCCAAAAGCTCGATATTCACGATATTGTCTACATTCCCGTTTCCGCCCTCAAGGGCGACAATGTGTCCGTAAAGAGTGAACGGATGCTCTGGTACGACGGCACAACGCTTTTGCACTATCTGGAGAATATTCACGTTACGTCGGACAGGAATCTGGTGGATTTTCGTTTTCCCGTACAGTATGTGATCCGTCCGCACCTGGATTTCCGGGGATTTGCGGGAAAAATTGCTTCGGGAACAATTACTCCCGGCGAAGAAGTGGTTATTCTGCCCTCGGGAAAATCGACCACGATAAAATCCATAACCACATATGACGGTGAATTACAGGAAGCATTTTCTCCGCAGTCGGTGGTTGTTTCATTGAAGGATGAAATTGATGTCAGCCGGGGTGATATGATTGTCCGGAAAAAAAATCTGCCTCAAATCGGGAATAGCCTGGAAGCGACGATCTGCTGGATGGATGAGAAACCATTGAACATGACGACTCCTTACATCATGAAACATACAACAAACTACGTCAAAGCACACATTACCAAGATTGTTTATAAGATAGACGTTGATACTCTGCATCGGAAGCCGGCGGACACTTTCCTGCTCAATGAGATAGGCAGAATCGAGATAAAAACATCAGCGCCGGTATTTTTTGATCCCTACAAGCTCAACCGCGCCACCGGCAGTTTCATTCTGATTGATCCTCTGACCAACAACACGGTTGCCTCCGGAATGATCAGGGACGTGACCAGACATATTGAAGATTATGCTCAGAAACAGGATGAAAACGTTGCTCAACGCGGAAAATCTCCTCATACGATATGGCGGGGGATGAACATCGATCTTGCCGAAAGGGAGGAAAGGAATGGTCATAAAGCTGCCGTTTTGTGGTTTACCGGTTTGTCCGGTTCGGGTAAATCGACAATTGCCGGGGCGCTGGAAAAGAGATTGTTCGATCTAAACTGCCGCACGGCAATGCTCGACGGCGACAACATGAGACACGGCCTCTGTTCCGATTTGAGCTTTTCCCCGGAGGACAGAAAAGAAAACATTCGCCGCGCCGGTGAGGTTGCTAAGGTATTTTTTGAACACGGGAATGTTGTTCTTTGCACTTTTATCTCGCCGTTCAAACGGGACCGGGAATTTGTGAGAAGTCTTTTCCCCGAGGGTAGATTCATTGAAATTCATATTGATTGCGATATTGAGGAGTGCCGCAGACGTGATCCCAACGGATTGTATAAAAAAGCCGCTTCCGGCGTGATAAAAAATTTTACGGGTTTGTCTTCGCCTTACGAATCCCCCGATAACCCCGAATTGATTGTGAATACAAAAAATTCTTCTCTTCAGGAATCCGTTGATAAGCTGGAAGCATATCTCAAGGCCCATTTTATTATTGCCCGTTAAAAAAGCTTAAAAAGGTTGTCCGGATTTAAAATTTTTCATAAGTGTAAGAGCAGACTTATGCTAAGATAGTAATACTTTGTGAAAAGCGCTTAAAAGAATTCGGATAGAAGGGATGTCAATGAGAAGAATATTAATAACCGGTGCCGCCGGGTTTATCGGTTATCATCTGGCAAAAGCGGTGGGGGAAAACGGTGACAGTGTAACCGGTGTGGACAATTTAAGCGATTATTATGATGTCAATTTAAAAAGGGCACGCCTTGCGCAACTGGAGCAATGCGGCAATTTTAAATTTCTCAATATTGATATTGCGGATAGAAAAACCATGGCGGAATTATTCCGGGAAAGCCGGTTTGAGGTCGTGGTCAATCTGGCGGCTCAGGCGGGCGTTCGTTATTCTCTGAAAAATCCTTATTCATATATCGACAGCAATATCGTCGGTTTTACCAATGTGCTGGAAGGTTGCAGACATCATCAGGTGAATCATCTCGTGTTTGCTTCATCCAGCTCGATTTACGGGATGAATTCAAAAATACCTTTTGCGGTCAGTCACAATGCGGATCATCCCGTATCACTTTACGCCGCTTCCAAAAAGGCGAACGAACTGATGGCGCACACTTATGCCCATCTCTACGGTCTGCCCTGTACCGGTCTGAGATTTTTTACAGTCTATGGACCGTGGGGCCGTCCGGACATGGCTTATTTCTCTTTTACGAAATCAATTATCAAAGGCATCCCCATTGACGTCTATAATTTCGGCAATATGAAAAGGGACTTTACCTATATTGATGATATCGTTGATGGCGTAATGCGTGTTATGGAAAAGCTGCCGCAGCCGAACCCCGGTTGGGATACAGGAAATCCCGATCCCGGATCAAGTTACGCGCCTTATAAAATATACAATATGGGCAATAATCATCCTGTGGAATTGACAAAATTTATCGAAACACTGGAGGAGAAACTCGGCAGGAAAGCCATAAAAAATATGCTGCCGATGCAAGCGGGAGATATTCCGGTTACCTGCGCCGATATTAAAGATGTTTTTATGGATGTGGGATTTAAACCATCCACGTCCATTGAGGTAGGGATGGGAAAATTTGTTGACTGGTATCTTTCTTATTATAAGATTAAATAGTGTTTAAAATACACTGACGGTGTTGGAGAACATTAAACTCTTTTGACTTATTCTTATGTTGTCTCGAATTAAAAAATTATTCTTTCTTGTCGGCAAATCAGGACACGCAAAATTTTTCGCGTTGCTGGTTCTGATGGTTATTAATTCATTGCTGGAAATAGCCGGCGTCGGTTCCATTCCCGTATTTATCATCGTCATATCCAATCCGGATATGATTATGAATAATCAATGGGCTCGCCCTGTCATCTCCTTGCTTCAGATTTCCGGAGCCCGGGATCTGATGCTGTGGAGCTGCGTCTTTTTGATTGCCTTGTTTGCGGTGAAAAACTCTTTTTTCAGTTTGCTGGTCTATATCAAAACACGAATAACCTATAATGAACAAATCCGTCTGGGAGACCGTTTGTTCAGGGCTTATATGAAAGCCGGCTATACATTTTTCCTGAGCAGAAATTCGGCCGAACTGCTGCGCAATGTCAATGATGAAACAAAACTGGTTGTGTCGAGCGTGATCATTCCGCTTTTGCAGATTATCATGGATGGTCTTGTCCTCCTGATGATTGTCGTTTTATTGCTGAAAGTAGAGCCTTTGATTTCCCTTTTGACATTTGCCGTTCTGGGAACAACCAGTTTCCTTTTTATCAGGATCACCAATAAGAAAAACAAGTCCTATGGTAAAGAAGCGCAGCTGCACCGGCGCAGGATGAACAAAATAGTCCTGGAAGGCATATCCGGCATTAAGGACGTGAAGGTGATGGGTCGTGAAAACAGTTTTCTGGAACAATACAAGTTCAGCGCTGTGCGCACGGCTATAGCTTTCAGGTACAAGCAGGTTTTGAATCAGCTGCCCAAACCGTTTATGGAAACCATTGCCGTAGCCGGTATGCTGCTCATCGCTTTAATGTTTATCGTCCTGGGCAGAAATCTGACTTCGCTGATACCGGTTCTGACGCTTTTCGGAGCAGCGACGGTAAGGATGTTGCCGATTTTTAAAACGGTGGTTTCCGCTTACACGGATATACGGTATAATTTATATGCGATTGATCCCGTCTACGATGATCTGATGCTTCTTGAAAAGAATGCGAATAAATTAATGAAAGAGGAAAGCACAACAAAGGTTGAACCTTATAAGTTTTCTGCTCAGATTGTTATCAAGAATGTCAGCTATCGTTATCCCCAGGGGAATGCGGAAGCGTTGAACGACGTCAATTTGGAAATACGGAAGGGGATGGTTATAGGCTTGGTGGGTCCGTCCGGTGCCGGTAAAACAACGATGGTGGATATCCTTTTGGGATTGCTTGAACCGCACCCGGGCAGGGTTTTGGTAGATGGTCAGGATATTTTCGAAAATGTCAAACGCTGGCAAATTAATGTGGGTTACATACCCCAGTTTATTTATCTGAACGACGACACCATTCGCAGAAATATTGCCTTCGGACTCTCCGATGATGAAATTGACGATTTTAAAATAAAGCAGGCTCTGCGTGCCGCCCAGCTGGAGTCTCTGATCCTGGAACTTCCCGAAGGTCTTGATACGATAGTCGGTGAGAGGGGAGTGAGGTTTTCCGGCGGACAGAGACAGCGTATCGGCATTGCCCGTGCGTTATACAACAATCCTCAGGTTCTGATTATGGATGAGGCCACTTCAGCGCTGGATAATATCACGGAAAAATCCGTTATTGAAGCCATCGAGCGGCTGCGGGGTGACAGAACGATTGTCATGATTGCCCACAGGTTGACGACGGTTCAGAATTGTGACGTTATTTATCTGATGAATCAGGGAAGGATCCTGAATTATGGCAATTATGACCACCTGCTTAAAATCAGCAGCGAATTTAGAAAAATGAATTTAGCGAAATAAAATTATTATGAAAAGTTCATAATCTTGATTACGGCAATCAAAATGATGACATACTGATTAAATAAAAGTATTTTATGCTCAATAAAAGTAGTAAATAATGAATAAATCTGTTTACAATGCCGATGCAAGAAAAGATACGATACCCGATAATGCCTACGTTATAATTATCGGCGCCATGAAATGCGG
>JAJFTS010000215.1 GCA_021372815.1 Deltaproteobacteria bacterium
CCACATCACCGACTTTAATATTCTTGGCACCACAAACAACCGGATAGGTCTGAGATCCGTCCGTGACATCACATAAAGACAGCTTGTCCGCTCCCGGATGCGGCTTGACGGATAAAATTTCAGCGACCACGACGCCGGAAAATTTGTGGGCAATCGTCTTGATCTCGTCCACTTCGAGACCGGCCATAGTTAACCGATCCGCCAGTTCGGAAGCGGTTAATTCCAGATCAATATAATCTTTAAGCCATTTAAGACTAACGAGCATGAGATAAAGCTCTCCTAGAATTGTTTAAGGAATCGAATATCGTTTTCAAATAAGAGACGAATATCAGTAATACCGTATTTCAGCATCGCAATGCGTTCCAGACCAAGACCAAAGGCAAACCCGGAATAAACATCAGCATCATAACCGACATTTTGAAAAACGGCGGGATCCACCATACCTGACCCTAATATTTCCAGCCAACCGCTCTGTCCACAGACACGGCAACCTTTGCCCCGACACATGACACAACGGATATCCACTTCAGCTGACGGTTCGGTAAAAGGGAAAAAACTGGGACGAAAACGCAATGTTGTATCGGCGCCGAAAACTTTTTTAAGAAAAGCAGTTAAAATGCCTTTCAAATCCGCAAAGCTGACGCCCTTATCCACAAGCAATCCTTCAATTTGATGAAACATCGGCGTGTGGGACACATCGGAATCCGGCCGGTAAACTCGACCCGGTGACAAAATGCGCACAGGTGGTTTCACCTTCTCCATAATTCTTACCTGGACCGGCGAGGTATGGGTGCGCAGAATAATATTATCTTCGATGTAGAAGGTATCCTGCATATCCCGGGCGGGATGATCCTTAGGCATATTGAGCGCTTCAAAGTTGTAATAGTCCAATTCGACTTCCGGACCTTCGACAACCGAAAAACCGAAAGAGGCAAAGATATCGCAAATTTCACGGCGGATTTGAATAACAGGGTGAACTCTGCCCGAGCGAATACCTCTGCCGGGCAGCGTAACATCAATTTTTTCTTTTGCTAGAATTTCTTCTTTTTTACCCTGCGCCTGATGCTGTAAAGCTTCTTCAATTTTTGTTTCCAGAAGAACTTTTACTTCATTGCAGCGTTTACCAAAGAGAGGCTTTTCGTCAACCGGTACCTGAGAAATATTTCTTAACAGACCGGTGAGAAGCCCTTTACGGCCCAGATATTTAGTTCTCACAGCCAGAATTGCATCTTCCGTCCTGGTATTTTCCAGTTCGGCAAGAGCGTCTTTTTCCAGCTGTTGAATATCCGCAATCATGCAGCCTGCTCGCCTTTGGCCGCCGCCACAATCTTAGCGAAACCTTGGGGGTCATTAACAGCCAGTTCGGCCAAAATCTTACGATCCAGCGCGATGTCCGCTTTCTTCATACAATCCATAAGGCGGCTGTAAGAGATATTGTTCAGACGGGCAGCGGCGTTGATACGCGCTATCCACAGCTGTCGGAATTCTCTTTTACGGCCCCTGCGATCGCGATACGCATAGCTCAAGGCCTTGTGAACAGCTTCCGTGGCCGTTCGCAGCAAACGGCTGCGTGCGCCAAAGAAACCTTTAGCTCTTTTTAATATTGATCTTCTTTTCTTTCGGGCGTTAACGCCTCTTTTTATCCTCGCCATTGCTTTTTACTCTCCTGTATTAATAAAAACTTCCATCATGCCTGTAACTTATAAATAAGGAATCAGCCTCTTGATTGCACTTTCATTTGCCGAATGCACCACTGTGGATTTCCTTAAAGTTCTTTTTCTCTTGGTGGTCTTTTTTGTGAGGATGTGGCTGGCAAAAGCCTTGCTGCGTTTCACCTTACCACTGGCGGTAATTGAAAAGCGTTTGGCAGCTCCTCTGTGTGTTTTCATTTTTGGCATATCATCACCTCTTTTTTATTATCATTTATTTATTTTTTGGGTGAAACAATCATGACCATGTTCCGGCCTTCCAAGCGCGGCTCCTGATCCATAATACACTCATCTACCAAAGCAATTTTAATCTTGTCCATCAATTTACGGCCGATCTCGGTGAAGGCGATTTCGCGTCCACGGAACATCATCGATACTTTTACTTTGTCGTGTTGTTCTAAAAACTTTTTAATGTGATTTATTTTCACCTGCAAATCATGCGCTTCTGTTTTGGGCCTCAAACGGATTTCCTTTACGTGAATGACCGTCTGGCTTTTTCTTGCATCATGGATTTTTTTACT
>JAJFTS010000238.1 GCA_021372815.1 Deltaproteobacteria bacterium
CGTACCTTAAAAGGTTACTGGTTATTGCCGGACGTTTATTATGGGAAACCATTTGTTGATGGCGTTGTGAAACAAAAAATTATGGGAACGGAAAGGATGGCCGCCTGATGGTTATTTACACACCTATTGACAAAACCTCTCGCTACGCTCGTTTTCAGAGAGACTCACTATGTTTCTGAAACTTGGGTCTCCTTACCCTCCGCTGTGTCCCGACACAGTCGGGATTCGACTTACAAATTTCAATGCACCTATAGTGCCCCCATGGTGCCCTTCAGGGTATTTAGGGTAATCGTTTTTGAAATTTGAGTCTCACAATAAATTTCTGCTTGCATATTTAAACCTCACAAATATATATAATATAAGTCCTATTTTCATATTCATGCTCAGGAGATTTCGCTATGAACATTAAAGGCACCGCTTTTGTTGCAGGCAAAGTCAGTCTTACCGATAATTTCGGTGAGGAACGCTGGAATTCCTTCCTGGCTAAACTGGCCGCGAAGGACAAATACTTCGGCCAGATGATTATGTCCGTCACCATTATTCCCCTGGATAAGTTCATTGTTTTTCTTGACGAGATACTCAAGGAATTTTTCAACAACGACAGCAAGATTTACTGGTTGTTCGGCATGGCCTCCGCAAAATATGCGCTTTCGAAAGGAGGACCCTACCATTCTTATCTGCTATCAAAAGATGTCAAGCAGTTCGTTGAATCGGCCATGCCCAAACTCTGGGCGACCTATTTTGACGGAGGAAAACTCGACGCACGTTTTGATAATAACGTCGTTCATCTCATGATCACCGGACTTCCCGTCAAGCATGTTTATTTCGAATATCTTGTTATGGGGTATTTACAGCAGGCCCTCCGCGTTTTCGGAAAGAAATCAGTCCAGAATTGTGTAAAGGGATTTTCGAAGGGCGACGACGATATTTATTACAGGTTTGAGATAAAAAACTCCTGATCTTTATAAAGCACAGCGTTGATTAAATTGATTTGAGTTAATTATGCAGCTTGCTGTTTTCGAGGTAATCCTGCAGCGCCAGCTGCCAGGGCTGCATCGTTTTTCCCGTAATCTGGATAAACCTCTGCATGCTTAAAACGCTGTAAGCAGGACGTCTGGCCGGCCTTTGCAATTGAGAAGATTTAATAGGTTCCACCGTAATATCATCAAAACCGGATTCTTTTAAAATTTTTACGGCAAACTGATACCAGCTGCAAGTGCCTCTGTTGGTTACATGAAAAATTCCCTGAATGTTTTTCTCTATAAGCAGGGCAACTGCCGCCGCCAGATCTTTTGTGTAAGTCGGCGAGCCAACCTGATCATCAACGACCGACAGTGTTGAGGGATTATCCGCAACTGCTTTGGCCTTGGCCATGGTATCGTTTATAAATTGTTTCGCCTTTGCCTTTTCCAGAATAGCCTGAACAAAATTTTTCCCCTTTACGCCGTACAACCATGAAGTGCGTATCAGAAGATAATTGTCTGACAACGATTGCAGATGGCGTTCTCCGGCCAGTTTTGATTCTCCATAAACATTAATCGGATTGCATTGATCATCTTCCTTGTATGGCTCGTTGGCTGTTCCGTCAAAAACATAGTCCGTACTGAAATGAATGATGCGGATTTTTTTACTCCTGCAGGCCTCAGCAATATTTTTTACCGCTTCGGCATTGACAGCAAAGCATTCTTCTTGTGCTATTTCGCACCCGTCAACATTGGTATAAGCGGCCGCGTTGATCACTATGGCGGGCTTGGTTTCATCGATAGCATTTCTGCACGCATCGGCGGAAACTATATCAATTTCTTCTTTATCCATTCCGACCACTTCATGATCGCCGGAGAGTCTGGAAAAAAGATCGCTTCCCAGCATTCCCTTATGTCCCAGAAGTAATATTTTCATTTTCAGTACTTAACCTCCTTCAGAAACAAACCGCAGGCCGGCGCGGTAACTCCCGCGATGTTTCTGTTTTTGGATTCGATAATTAATTTCATTTCTTCGGGTTCCCGTTTACCGCGTCCCACTTCCACTAAAGTGCCGATAATGTTTCTGACCATGTACTTGAGAAAACCGTGAGATTCCACTTTTATTTCCACCAGACCTTCTTCGCCGGTTTTGATTTCCGCATCAATGATTGTCCGCACATGGTCTTTAACATCTGTTCCTGCCGCACAAAAGCAGGAAAAATCATGTGTGCCGAGTAAATATTTCGCCGCTTTTTTCATTTTGCCGATGTCCAGGGGATAGCGAACATGCCAGGAATAATTACGTCCCAGCGCAGGTCGCAGACGCTGATTGTATATTTTGTAAACATACGTTTTGCTTTTAACATCCCGCAGGGCGTGAAAATCATCCCCGACTTCTTCCAATTCCTTAACGACAATATCGGGCGGCAAAACACTGTTTACACCCAAAAAGATTCTATTGACGGGTAATTTTGTAAAGCATTTAAAACTGCCTACCTGATTCAGGGCATGTACGCCGGCATCCGTTCTTCCGGAACCGATAACGGAAACTTTCTGACCGGTAATCAGTTTAATCGCTTCTTCAAGTTTTTGTTGAATAGATATGCCGTTATCCTGCCTTTGCCATCCGCAATATGCAGCACCGTCATATTCCACCGTCATTTTAAAATTGCGCATATTTTTCCTGATACTTTTTTATCCGAGAAATTATCAAGTATGATTTTAATCCTCTATCTTCAATCTCGCATCCAGAGCCATAACACCGGAGCCATCAGCAAGAACACGTACGGGATTGATATCCAGTTCCCGAATCTGAGGGTATCGCCGGAGCAGATGAGTGACACGTTCGATCATGTCCACATAACCTTTAATATCTCCGGCTTTTTTCCCTCTGGTCCCCTCCAGAATTTTACAGGATTTCAATTTCTTCACCTTGACGTCAATCTCACCTGTATTGGCCGGACACAAAACGTTGGCCGTATCCTTGAATACTTCAATGTATATACCGCCGTAGCCAAAAAAAGCAACCGGACCGAATGATTCATCGAATTTTCCGCCGATAAACATATCGTAACCTTCACCAGCCTGTTTCATGACGCGTACACCCTGAAAATCGGCATCTGCTTTGTAATGATGAAGATTCTCGTTTATTTTATCAAAGGACCGGCGAATACCGTCGGCATTTTGAATATTCGTGATAACACCGCCTGCTTCGGATTTATGGATGGCGTCGGGCGAAACTATTTTCATGACGACCGGATAACCTATGCTCTCCGCCGCCTTTACTGCTTCATTAATACTTATAGCCACCATTGATTCGGCAACACTGATTCCGAAGTATCGGAGCAGTTCAAGAGATTCTTCTCCTTTAATCCCGGTGTTCCTCTTTACCCAGGTATCTGCGGCTTTAACGTCAACTCCACTCGGCAAAGCGAATACCGGTGTTTCCTGCATTTTTTTATTATAAAAATCATATTGCTTTTTAAAGGCGCGGATCATTTCACTGGCATTGTTGAAAATAGGAACATCGAGATTTTGCTTTATCCGTGATATCGTCGAAGAAAGACCGAAGAGACAAATACCTAATGGTTTCCCCGATGATAAAATAGTACCGGTGACTTCCTTGGAGAGATCCGTGTGAAACATTTTGTAAAAGACATCCTCGCCACGCGGCATCTCCGGCCACTGCGTAACAAACACTGCTCCGTCAACGCCGGGATTGTGCATGACGGAGAAGAAAATCTGAGGATATGCCTTGGTATCGTATATATCGCCCATATCGAGAGGATTGGAAAATTTGATAACGCCGGCATTCGATGAATTTTTAAGTTCATCGTAAAAAGCCGCGCCGGGATCGGCAAATTCAAAACCGGCTTCTTCGCATAAATCCGCCATCATAACGGTAAAACCGCCGGCGGGAGACATCACCATGATCCTCTTGCCCCGCATCGGCGGGAGTTCAAAAGCCTTGGCCAGCGAAATAAAATCGTTGAATTGATAGATGCGTGATATTCCGGCTCTTTCAAATGCGGCATCGATAATATCTTCGTTGTTGGCCAGAGCTGCCGTATGACTCATGGCCGCTTTTCTGCCGGCTGTTGTTGTGTTGGACTTAAGCACTATGATCGGTTTATCTATGCGTGATGCCGCTTCGATGAGCCTGTCTCCCCGGGGAATGCTTTCCAGATACATGCCGATTACTTTTGTTTCGGTATCCCGACCGAAATACTCCAGAAAATCCACCTCGTCCAGATCGAGTTTGTTGCCGATGCTGACAAATTTGGCCATGCCGACATTTTCATCTGTCAATAGATTCCAGAGCATGAGGCCGACGCCGCCGCTTTGAGAGATGACAGAGAACCCTCCCTTGGGCGGACTGAACGAGGGTACGAAAGGCAGGCAAAGACCATTGGCCGTATTGGCAACGGTGACGCCGTTGGGACCCACAAAACGAATTCCGTATTGTCTGGCCTTCTGCAAAACCAGTTCGGAAAGCTTCTTGCCCTCTTCGCCCAGTTCGTTGAATCCTCCGGAAGGAATAGCCAGACGTTTTACGCCGGCTTTGCCGCAGGACTCCATAATGTCGGGAATAAGACGCGCGGGAATCAGGACATAGACAATGTCCGGCACAACAGGCAGTTCACCGACTTCCTTATACATCTTGATGCCGTCCACGTGGGAATCCGTCGTGCGGGAATTGATACCGAAGATACGTCCCTTATATCCCCAGCGGATAAGATTTTCCAAGACCAGGCGGGGAATATTATTTGGCTTTGACGACAAGCCGATGATAGCGATTGATTCAGGATAGAATAGCTTTTCCACGATAACCTCCGGAAGAAGTGTTGATTAAAAATAAGCTTACACTTCTTGTCAAAAGTATAGGTAAACCATAATGGCATGTCAATAAAATCTTAGCTGTAAAATGCCTGCATTTCGATTCATTGTCGGACAAATTCTGTCATATCCTCGGGTCATTGTTCCGACACATAAACAAGACCTCTGCCGATACAATGTGAAAAATGTTCATGCTAGAATTTACATCGGAGATATAAGAATGCCACCTGCTTTTAATGATAATTATCCTGCTCTCTATGAGAGCAGGCTTACACTCAAGAACGGAAGAGAGGTTTTTATCAGGCCGGTTCGTCCGACAGACGACAATTTTATTTTGGATTTATTTAACAAATTGGGTTACGATTCCATCTACATGCGATTTTTGAGTCCTTTAAGCGTTCTTCCCGAAGACCTGCTTTTTCGTTCAACGCACATCGATTATAATACCAGCTTCGCCCTTGCCGCCGTCATCCGGGAAGATGGACAAGATTCCTTTATTGCCGTAGTTCGCTACGGTTATGATTCCGAAGAGAATGTTACGGACTTTGCTATTGTGGTGCGCGATGACTGGCAGGGTTTGGGCCTCGGCAAATCATTACTGGCAAAAATATTCAACATAGGCAAAAAGCACGGCATTCACCGTTTTGTATCCATAATCGATTCGGCCAATCATGTCATGAAACATATCGTTAGAAATCTCGGCTACACAGTGAAGTATTCTTATAAGACCGGTGCCACAAAAGTCGAAATTCTGGTCTGAGGAATGAGTCGCCAAAGGCAGTCAGGCAGGATTTCTTCCGCTGCCTTTGGCGTGCTCTTGCGATAAAAATATCAGCGGCAGCATGGCGGAGGAGGAGCATATCCGTCATTTTCCCAAATCCGGTTGCAGGTTTGTTCATATGAACCGATGCAACCGATAATATGCATTTTGCAGAGTGTCTTGCGCCATTCGTATTTTATCAGTATCGATTCAACTGCTCTTTTTTCCGGCTCGAATTCTACGCGATAAGACGGTGAATATTCTTCGTGACCATAACCGGTTCCCGCGCTTTCCAACGCCTGAGACTTTCCCGGTACTGAGGGAACCAATCTCCTGTCCGGAGATTCTTTTTTCGTTTTATTATCCGGCGTCTGATGAGAATAAAATACCGGCTGTTCGCCTTGTTGAATTTCCGGATAGGCAACAACAGCTATGACGCCCATAGCGGACGTGTCTCCAAAAGCGGCGGCATATGAATCGGAGATATCTGTGAAATAAAATCGGTTGATTTTATTCTGTCCGGTGCGCCAACCGGAAAATTCATTGATGGAATTCGCTTCCAGGATATACATTCTTTCCGTATTCTTCAGCCATGATTTTTGACCGGAAATAATATTTCTGCCGTCAACCGCGATAACGACGCCGACTCTGCGATTCAGTTTATTACGGACAACAATCCGGTAATAATCACCTTTAACGGCTTCGGCATAAACTTTTTTAAGATCATGACGGCTTTTGACTTGATAAAATGGGAGAGTCCAGCCTTTATCATTAATAACACTCACCTCGACCGATTCGCCGATAATTGACGCTGCAGCAATACTCACCCACATTAAAAAAACAGCGCTGATCAATAATATTATTTTCATATATTCCTCCTTTGTTTTTATTTTTGGCCTTTTTTCGGCCTCTTGCCGTTTAGACAAAACGAAGATGGAAATAGTTCCGGGATTATTTCGCGCAGCACTATATTTTTTCGCTAAATGTTTTCTCCTGTAAATTTCATCATTTCTGCTTGCCAGTTTTTATTAAAAAAGCTAGTATTGCCGTAAATCAAAAGTATTTCTATTTATCATTGAGCACTTGGCAATTACCGTTTCATGTTCGTTTTGTTTTAATTCTACAGATGGAGAGAATTTATGAGTGACGACTTTGAAAAAAAAACAACTCAAGGGAAAATTAAAGACTTTGAGATAAAAAACCTTACACTGAAAGCAATGGGCGGAGAAAAGCAAATCGCCAAACAGCATGAATTAAAAAAACTCACCGCCCGCGAAAGACTTGATTTATTGTTCGATAAAGACACTTTTCAGGAAGTTCAGCTCTTTGTTCAACATCGTTCCATGCTCTTTGGTCTTGATAAAAAAGAAATCCCGTCTGATGGCGTTATAACCGGTTTCGGCAAAATAAACGGCCGCATTGTATTTGCCGCAGCTCAGGATTTTACAACCTCCGGCGGTTCGCTGGGCGAAATGCACGCCAAGAAAATATGGAAAGTGATGGACATGGCCATTGCCGCGCAAAAGCCTTTCGTGGCTCTGAACGATTCCGGCGGTGCGCGCATTCAGGAAGGAGTCCCTTCGTTGGAAGGCTATGGCGGGATTTTTTATCGCAACACAATCGGATCCGGCTATATTCCGCAGATTACCGCGATCATGGGACCGACAGCGGGCGGCGCTGTTTACTCACCGGCGCTTGCCGATTGGGTGTTTATGGTTAAGGGAAGCAGTTATATGTATATCACCGGCCCCGATGTGATCAAATCGGTCATCGGAGAAGAAGTCTCCCACGATGAACTGGGCGGAGCCCTGGCGCATGCCGCCAAAAGCGGCGTCTGTCATGTGGTGACGGAAAATGATGCAGACTGTCTGGAAAAAATCAAGAAACTGCTTTCCTTCCTGCCGGATAGCTGTCATTCTCCCCTGCCCCTGTCCGATTGTACAGACAGCGAAGAAAGAATCTGTACGGAACTGGACACGATTATTCCCGATAAAGGAAACCGCGCCTATGATATGAAAAAAATAATCAGGTCCATCGCCGACAACGGCGATATTTTTGAAATACAGGAACTCTGGGCGCAAAATATCATTGTCGCCTTTATCCGTATCATGGGAAAAACGGCAGGCGTTATCGCCAACAATCCGCGTTTTGCCGCCGGTATTTTGAATGTGGATGCTTCCGATAAAGCATCGCGCTTTATTCGCTTCTGCGATGCTTTTAACATCCCGCTTCTGACCTTTACAGATGTTCCCGGTTATATGCCGGGCACTAACCAGGAATGGGCCGGTATTATTCGCCACGGAGCAAAACTTCTCCACGCTTATTCCGAAGCAACGGTGCCTAAAATAACCGTTATTACCCGCAAAGCATATGGCGGAGCATATATCGGCATGTGCAGTAAACAACTGGGTGCGGATTTTGTTATGGCCTGGCCGACTGCCGAGATAGCCGTCATGGGCGCAGAAGGTGCCTGCAACATCATTTACCGCAATGAGATAGCAAATGCCCCTGATCCAGCGGCTAAAAAAGCGGAACTCGCCGCCGCTTATGAAGAAAAATTCAACAATCCTTATTTTGCGGCGTCTCTGGGCATCATCGAAGAAATCATCGCACCGCGCGATACCAGAAAAAAAATTATCGCTCTGCTGGAATCGCTGAAAAATAAAAAAGAAATGAGGCTTTCCAAGAAACACAACAATATACCTTTGTAGTATTTCGAGGCAAATGTGTACAACATACTTGCGGATATTACTGTTGGTGTACATTTTTTGTTTATTTTATTTGTTGTCTGCGGCGGTCTGCTGGTTGTCTATTGGCCCAAAATGGCTTTCCTCCATCTTCCCGCGGCAATCTGGGGAACCCTGGTCGAGATTTTTAATTGCGTTTGTCCTTTAACACCTTTGGAAAATCATTTACTTTCTCTGGCTGGACAAGGAACTTATGAGGGTGATTTTATCGTCCGGTATCTGATTCCGTTGATCTACCCTGAGAAGCTGACTGTGAATATCCAATATGTTCTCGGCGGAGTGGTTATTGTTGTAAATATCATCTTTTATACTATCGCCGTACTCAAATACAGAAAAAGAGCGCGATAATATTTTTAAACATTATTTAATTTAAACGGTTATCTTATAAAAAATTCAAGCCTCTTTAAAGCCGAGTTCGTACCCAGGACAATAAAAACTTTATCCAGTTCCGGACCGTGGGTTTTTCCAGTCAAGGCTGCGCGGATAGGCATAAACAATTCTTTGCCTTTAGCGCCCGTTTTTTCTTTGGTATGTTTCATCGCGGCAGCATAGAGATTCTGCTGTTCTGTGTTATGGGCAAGGTATCGGGCAAATGTTCTTACGACATTCTGTGCCGTATCTTTTTCCAGAATTTTTTTCGCTTCATCGGTGAGTTCGTATTTATCATCAAAAAAAAGGCTAATGTGATTTTCAATATCGGCAAGTGTGGTCAAATCAGTCTTCACAAGATCAATAATCCGTTTGAACCCTTCCGAGTTTATAATTTCTTTTTTAAAACCCGACTGTTCCAGAAATGGTGTAAGCCGCGCCACTAAATCTTCGGTCTTGCAGTTTCTGATATAAATAGCGTTAAGCCAGAGAAGTTTTTCCTCATCGAATATCGCACCGCTTCTGGAGGCGCGCTTCAAAGTGAAACCGGCAATCATTTCTTCGCGCGATAAAACTTCCCTGGCATCGGTAAAAGAACTTCCCAGCAGCCCCAGATAATTGACCAGCGCTTCCGGTAAAATTCCCTGTTTACGGAATTCACCAATGGAAACTGAACCGTGTCTTTTGCTGAGTTTGGCGCGGTCTTTGCCGAGAATCAAGGAATGATGCGCGAATGTTGGCGGCTCAAAACCGAAAGCCCGGTAGAGCATGATCTGCAAAGCGGTGTTGGAAAGATGATCTTCGCCTCGAATGACATGGTTTATATTCATCAAATGATCATCAATAACAACAGCGAAATTATAAGCCGGCATGCCATTGGAGCGGACAATGATGAAATCACCGATCGCGTCTGCCTCAAATTTCATCAGTCCGCGTATTAAGTCTTTAAATTCAATTGTTTGGGGATAAATCTTAAAGCGATACGAAGGTTTTTTGCCCTCCTTTTCTCTTTGTTTTCTTTCGTCCGGGGAAAGATTTCTGCACTTGCCCATATAGCGCGGCATGCGCTTGCTCAAGATTAAATTCTGTCGTTCTTCTTCCAGTTCTTCTTCAGTACAGTAACAGGGATATACAAGATCGGCATCGATCAGCTTCTGCAGGTGGCTTTTGTAGATATCGAGACGTTCGCTCTGTCTGTATGGACCATAAGCGCCTTCTTTATTCGGTCCCTCATCCCAGTCCAATCCCAGCCATTTTAAATCATCAAACAAACTTATCTGATAAGAAAGAGCGCTGCGGGATTCATCCGTATCTTCAATCCGCAATATAAAAGAACCGCCATGATGACGGGCGTACATCCAGTTAAATAATGCGGTACGAGCGTTCCCGACATGAAGTTCTCCCGTGGGCGATGGTGCGAATCTTACTCTAGGCTTTGGAGCCATTTTTGTTCCTTTCTGTCAATGTCGCTACGGCAAATACCGCCACGCCTTCGTTCCTTCCGGTAAATCCCATACCTTCATTTGTTTTGGCTTTGATATTAATACAATTCTCGGAAATTTTCAAAACGCGGGCAAGATTAGAAACTATTTGTGCGGCGTAAGGAGCAAGCTTAGGCTGCTCCATCACTACTGTGGCATCGATGTTTGTGACGGTAAAACTTTTTGATTTTATCATCTTTTTAACTTTCTCCAGAAGAATCATGCTGGAAATATTTTTATAATCCGGATCATTATCGGGGAAATGTCTTCCGATATCGCCTGCGCCTGCGGCACCCAGCAGAGCGTCGCATATCGCATGAATCAATGCATCGGCGTCGGAATGTCCATATAATCCTTTCTCATAAGGAATTTCCACTCCGCCTAAGATAAGTTTTCTATCTGTGACAAATCTATGACTGTCGTAACCGAATCCGCTGCGCAAGGCAACTTTGTTTCCTTTTTGCATCAAAGCATCCGCTATCAGCATATCTTCATTCGTTGTAATTTTAATATTTTCGTAAGATCCTTCAACTATTTTTACTTTTTCCCCCATTCGCTCTACTAAAGAAGCGTCGTCAGTGCCATAAAAATTATCATCATAAGCCGTTTTGTATGCTTTTTTTAAAAGTTCATATTCAAATACCTGAGGTGTTTGTGCCAGCCATAAACTATGTCTGGGCACAGTGGTCTCAATCATACTGCTTTCTTTTACTTCCTTTACGGTGTCTTTGATTCTGACACCGCTTATCGCCGCGCCTGTATCTCTGGCGGCAGCGATGACCTGCTCGATTAATTCCTCGGTAACAAACGGACGCACAGCATCATGGATAACCACCAAACCGCATTCATCCTCAATAGCCATCAGGCAGTTTCTCACCGAATCCTGCCTTTCCAGGCCACCGGCAACGGCATTCACTTTTGTCAAACCGTATTTCTCCGCCAATTCCTGCCTCATGTAAACCAAATCCTCCGGCGGCAGCGCCAGAATGATCTTGTCTATCTCTTTGGACTTTTGAAATACTTTCAGGGTATGAACCAGAATCGGCAAAGCATCCAGCAATAAATATTGCTTGGCGATGTGCGATTTTAATCTTTTCCCTACCCCGCCGGCAGGAATTAAAGCCACAGTTTTCATAAATCACTTCCTGTAATTTTCAACGGACTGATAACATTTTTATTTTAAAAAGGGAATAGTCATAAAAAAAACCCGGGAAAATAAATCCCGGGCTTTTAAAAAATATTTACTGTTTTTAACTTGCCTTATCCGCAACTTCTTTCAATTCCGAAAAAATCATTCGTCCCGCCGTTGTTTGCAGAACGCTGGTTACGGCAACCCTAACATTCATGTTCACCAGTTTCTGAGCATTGTCGACTATAATCATGGTGCCGTCATCAAGATAAGCAACGCCCTGCCCCGCTTCTTTGCCTTCACGTACTATTTTGACGGTCATCTGCTCGCCGGGGAGAACAACCGGTTTCATGGCATTGGCCAGTTCGTTGATGTTCAAGACGCGAATGCCCTGCAGTTCGGCCACCTTGTTCAAATTATAATCGTTGGTTAAGAGCTTGGCATTGAGCTGCTTGGCCAGAGCCACAAGTTTACCGTCCACCCCTTTGATCTTTGGAAAATCCTGTTCGACTATTTCAATGTTGACATGGGGACTCTTCTGTAAATGATTGAGGACATCAAGTCCGCGTCTTCCTCTTAATCGTTTCATGGAATCGGAAGAATCGGCCACAAGCTGTAATTCATTCAAAACAAAACGGGGGACAATCAAATCACCTTCCATGAATCCGCTGTCGCAAATATCAGCGATTCTTCCCTCAATGATTACGCTTGTATCCAGTATTCGATAATCATGGCTTGTTTTGGAATCAATGTGGGCAAAATTAAATTCTTCTATCTTTTTTGAACCTAAAGTAAGACCAAGGTAACTGAAGATTCCGGTGATGAGCAAGTAAATCCAGGGCACTATCTGTTCATTCTCTCTGATTTTACTTACAAAATTTAAACCAAAGCTAAACAGTAAGGCAATCAGAAGACCAATGATCATTCCGGCAACGCCGCCGATAATAATCTTTAAAGACAATTTACGAATATCTTGCTCAATTCTTATAACTATTAATGCGATTAATAAGCCGATAATAAATCCGGCAACTGATTTAAGGATCAAAAAAGAATTTGAGGACGTATAATAAGCTATGGCATAACCACTGATTGAACATGCCAGAATTAATATAATTCTAATGATCAACCCTTTCACCTCCTTTCCTTTTGCATTATATAAAATTTATAAAATCAATACTTACTGGTATATAAATAATTTAATTTATTAAAAAACTTGGAGGCAAAAATTTAAGTTTCCCTGACTTAGGAAATAATAATCTGCCTATTTTCAATTTTCAAAGAGCTGGATTTGAGATGGTAAATTATTCGGATTACTGGACGGTGAAAATCTTCTGCAAATTGTGTTCGACTTCCGATTCCTGAGCATTGGTAGCCACGGATATTTCTTTTACCAACAAATTTTTGGCCGTATCCATCATTTTTCTTTCACCGAAAGAAAGATTTTTGTCACTTTTCAAAATAAATAAATCACGTAAAACACTGGCAATTTCAAATACAGAACCTGTTTTTATTCTTTCCAGATATTCTCTGTAGCGCTTATTCCAGGTTTGCTTGTCTATCGTCACGTCTTTGTTGCGTAAAATCTCATATACTTTTGGTATTTCTTTCTCTAAAATTATTTCACGCAATCCCACCGCTTTAACACTCATGGTCGGAATCATTATCTTCATTCCATTCCCCATGATTTTCATAACGTAGAAGGACTGCTTTTTACCCATTACTTCTTTATTTTCAATGGCTTCAATGACTCCGACACCATGAGCCGGGTAGACCGCCAAATCTCCTACTTTAAACATTTTATGTTTCGCCTGCCTTTCCATAAGATGTGTAATATACCATTATTTAGACTAATAGTCAATAAACAATACATTTTTCAGTATTTGTCGCAAATATGGACGTCAGAAGTTTAAATAAAACCTTTTTAAATGCTTTAATAACTGCGTAAGCGATTGATATTATGAATATAATTAAAAAAAGGAGCTACTTCGTCCAAAAAGTAAACTCCTCAATCAAATTGGAGGCGGCACCCGGACTTGAACCGGGGAATAACGGTTTTGCAGACCGCTGCCTTAGCCACTTGGCTATGCCGCCTTAAAAATAAAATGGAGCGGGCGAACGGATTTGAACCGTCGACGTCTACCTTGGCAAGGTAGCACTCTACCGCTGAGTTACGCCCGCTCATTAAAAACGGTGTGACTATAACAAATAGCTGTCTCTTGTCAATAAAAATAATGAATAATTTGCAAAAAAAATCTTTTAATATTTATTGAATGACGGTAAAAGAAAAAATTCTTGTTGCAGTCAGTATTATTATTTTTTTACCAAACTTTGATACAATTTTATCAGATAATCAATCCCCGAATAAATCGTAAAAATAAAAGCGATATAAAGAATTACCGTTCCCACAAGATGTGAGTTAATCCCGAGAAACGGATAATGAATAATCAGCGCTGTAACCGCTATGATCTGCGCTACGGTTTTTTGCTTTCCCAGGATGCTGGCCTGAATATATATTCCTTCGGAAGATGCAATGCTTCTTATTACATCAACTATTAAATCGCGAATAATCGTTATGGCCACTATCCATGCCGGGATACGACCGATAGGAATAAGCAATATCATCGCCGTGTTGACTATAATTTTATCAGCGATGGGATCGAGAAATTTACCCATGGTTGTAATCATCTGATATTTTCTGGCAATATAACCGTCGAAAAAATCTGTAATGGACGCGATAACGAATAATGCCGCTATAATCAGGCTCCAGAATTCACCCGGTGACCACAGCAAAACGAAAAGAAAAGGAACGACACCTATTCTTAATAATGTTATCGTATTGGGTAAATTTAAAGTTTCACTTTTTGAAATCATGTCATGCCAGCAGATGAATCTCTTTGATTATTGTTTTATTTTTTAGGTACTTTTTGCCAATCATTCAAAAAAGTCTCTATTCCTTTTTCCGTCAACGGATGTTTTACCAATTGCGCGATAACTTTAAAGGGGATCGTGGCAATGTCCGCACCCATTAAAGCGGCATCCAGAACATGACGGGGATGACGGATGCTTGCAACAATAATTTCTGTTTCGTAACAGTAATTTTCATAGATAGCTACGATCTGCTCCACAAGTTCCATTCCATCATGAGCAATATCATCCAGTCTGCCGACAAAAGGGCTGACGTAGCGGGCGCCTGCCTTGGCCGCCATCAGTGCCTGCAGCGGAGAAAATATTAAAGTCTGATTTACATCAATGCCCGCTTCAGCAAACATTCTTGTCGCTTTCAATCCTTCTGTGGACAGAGGGACCTTAATCACAACGTTTTTCCCCAGACGGGCCAGCTTTTTCCCCTCGGCAAACATGCCTTTGGCGTCGCTACTCATAACCTCCAGACTTACCGGCCCTTTAACAATTTTCAGTATATCTTTAACAACAATGTCGAACCCTTTTTTTTCTTTAGCAATCAGAGACGGATTAGTCGTGACACCGTCAACCATCCCCAAGGCAATCCCCTCTTTAATTTCTTCGATATTAGCGGTATCAATAAAAAATTTCATAAATTCTCCTCTGGCAATTAGTTATTTTTATCCACCGTATATTTTTCACTGCATTGTTTACTGCAAAAGTAATAATGTTTCCCGGATATTTCTTTTTTATAGGCCTGGCTGACAGGAACATACGTATGACAAACAGGATCTTCCACCAAATCTTCTCCACTGGACGATGAGGGTTTAAAACGGTAATTTTCGTTTTTCCCGATTTTTGATTGTTTAACCGCATTTACGATTTTATACAAGAAATAAAAAAATATTATAAATATAACTAATTTAATCAACATAACCTTCCATAAAGAATCTATTATTCTGTAATTTTTTCAACCACTTTTTTATCACTTAAGCGCTCTTTCAATCCGCGAATGGATACTCCGAATGATGGATGAATAAAATAAGAAGCTATCTCGCAAAGTGGTTCTAAAACAAATCTTCTTTTGTGAATTTCAGGATGTGGTATTATTAAACCATTTTCATTAACCACATCCTGCCCGTAAAAAAGAAGGTCGAGATCAATAATTCTCGGACCGCCTTTAACTTCCCTTTTCCGCCCCATTGAATTCTCAATGTTCTGTAACACCTGCAAGAGACTTTCCGGAGAAAGAGCCGTTTTAATTTCCACAACTGCATTTACAAAATAATTCTGCGCTTCTATTCCGACGGGTTCTGTTATATAAAAAGAAGAAACCGCTTCTAAATCAATTCCCGTTGTGCGGGAGATAGCATCTACAGCGTCTCGGCAATTTTTCAAAGAATCGCCGAGATTGGAACCGATTCCAATATAACAAATTATACCGTCCAAATATTTAAAGACCTTTATTTGACGTCCCGCAATCCTAAAACATCCTGCATATCATACAGTCCGTTGGGCTGATGAACAACCCATTGTGCCGCACGAATAGCGCCTTTCGCAAAATTATCCCTGTTGTGAGCGCGGTGAATAAATTCCAGCCTTTCTCCGATTCCTCCGAAAATAACAGTATGATCACCCACGATATCTCCCGCACGAATTGTCTGGATGCCGATTTCCTGTCTTGTTCTTTCGCCAATCAGCCCCCGGCGGGAATAGACAAAAGATTTTTCCATATCGCGTCCCATTTTTTTTGCAATGACTTTTGCCATTTGCATTGCAGTTCCACTGGGCGCATCTTTTTTCAAGTGGTGATGCGCTTCAATAATTTCCACATCGTAATCATCTTTAAGGATACCGGCGCAATATTCGATCACTTTCAGCATAACGTTGACACCGACACTCATATTGGGAGTCAATACGCAACGTGTCTGTCCGGTCATTTCCCTGATTTCCGCCATTTCATTTTCAGTGAATCCCGTAGAACCTATTACAATAGCCCGATTTTTTTCTTCGGCCACTTTCAGATAATGAAGAGAAGCTTCATGGTTGGTAAAATCGATGACGACATCCGCCTGTTCAATGCAATCAGACAATTTATCGGAAACAGGAATGCCTGTCTTGCCCAAGCCCAATCCTTGTCCCATATCCTGGCCGATAACAGGATGTCCCGCTATTTCAACCGCTCCGACCACCTTAATATTCTCTGACGCCGAAATAAGGCTGATAATTTTGCCGCCCATTCTTCCAGCAGCTCCTGTAACGACGGCTTTAACCATAAAAACGTCTCCTTTTACATCTGTCCTGTCAATAGCCTATATCAAACCGTAGTTGATCATAACCTTCTTTAATTTTTCAAAATTAGCATCCGACATTTTACAAAGCGGCAATCTGTATCCGTACTCTATTTTTCCCATTAACGAAAGAGCCGCTTTAACGGGAATAGGATTGACCTCCATAAAAAGAGCATCAATCAAAGGACTCATCTTGAAATGCAGAGCTTTAGCTTTGGCCATGTCACCGGCAAAAAAAGCATCGACAAGTCCGGCCATATCAGCAGGCGCCACATTGGAAACGACGGAAATAACACCGGCACCGCCAATGGCCATCAAAGGGAGGGTGAATATATCATCACCGGACAGGACGGCAAAATCATTTCCGCAAAGATTAATAACATCGCTCATTTGTTTGATCGATCCCGATGCTTCCTTGATGCCGACGATATTCTTTATTTTCGCAAGTCTGGCGACCATTTCCGGCAGCATATTAACACCCGTACGGGATGCTATATTATAAGGTATTACCGGAATGTTAACGCTTTCGGCTATTGTTTTAAAATGCTGATAAAGCCCTTCTTGAGTCGGTCTGTTGTAATAAGGACACACTATAAGAGCGCCGTCGGCGCCGGCTTCATAAGCGTGTTTGGTCAGGCGCAGGGCTTCCGCAGTATTATTTGATCCCGTACCGGCAATAACGGGCACTCTTTTTTTCACGGCATCAATGGTAATTTCGATAACCTTGTCATGCTCTTCATGCGTAAGGGTTGCCGACTCTCCCGTTGTGCCGCAGGGAATAATCGCATCCGTTCCGTTAACAATCTGAAACTCTATCAGTTCGCGCAAAGCTTCTTCATCAATTCGATCTTTTTTAAAAGGTGTGACAATTGCGACCATAGCGCCTTTAAACATATACAGGTCTCCTTGAATTTTTCATCATTAATAATTTATTTCCGTTACATCATTTTCAAAGCAAGCATTAAAGTCATCGCAAAAGATTAGACGATAATAGTATGTTTTGCCATGTGTTACTTTCTCATCAGTAAAATTGTTGTTGCCGCCCGTGCTCTTTTTATCTATGCTTTTCAGCGATATTTGACCGATGCGTTCGTATGTTTTCGGACAATCCTTGCATTCATTCCCTGCAGAGCCTAATTCACTTTTTTCTATAACGATAAAACCTTTGTTGTGTTCGTTATTCCGGTAATCCCAGCTCAAATTCACGGCCTTATCGGATACGCTTGCTTTCAAATTTTGCATAATTTGCGTTCTATCCGTTGCGGTTGACAACGTAACCGGATTCCCTTTCACGCCGCAGCCGGAAAGATGAACAGCGATAAGCATACCGGTAAATATACTATATTTTACCAATATTTTTTTCAAATTCTCTTATCCTTTGCATTACAGTATTTGTCGCTGTTCCCCCGGTATGCTTGCGGGCATTAACCGAATTCTCCGGCTTTGTTATACTTTTAATGTCATTTTTAAAGCATTTATTAAAATTCTGATATTCTTTTAACGTTAAATTTTCCAACTCTTTTTTATTCTTCAGGCAATAAGAAACGATCCTGCCGACGATTTCATGCGCTTCACGAAAAGGGACACCCTTCCCGACAAGATATTCGGCTACATCGGTCGCTGTGGAGAACCCTTTTCCTGCTGCCCTATACATATTTTCCGCTTTAAATTTTGTATTTCTGATCATTTCCGTAAATATGGACAGGCAATCCTTTATGGTATCAACAGCATCAAATAACGGCTCTTTGTCTTCCTGCAAGTCCCTGTTGTAAGTCATCGGCAATCCCTTCAGCAGGGTCATGATCGTGAGAAGATCGCCGTAGACGCGGGCGGTTTTTCCTCTGATCAATTCCGCCACATCGGGATTTTTCTTTTGCGGCATGATACTGCTTCCGGTCGTATAGGCATCGGATATTTCGACAAAACCGAATTCTTCCGAAGACCACAGAATTAAATCTTCGCAAAAGCGGCTCAAATGCATCATGACAAGCGAAACTGCGAATATACATTCTGCAACGAAGTCTCTGTCCGCGACCGTATCCATACTGTTTCTGCTTACGGCAGGAAAATTTAATACCCCGGCGGTGACGTTGCGATTAATAGGTAAACCGGTCCCGGCAAGTGCTGCGGAACCTAACGGCAGAATATTAATCCTGCTTATGCATTCATTTAATCTTTGAACGTCACGCGAAAACATTTCCACGAACGCGAGCAGATAATGAGACAACAATACCGGCTGTGCTTTCTGCATATGAGTGTAGCCCGGCATAACGGTCTTGATTTCTTCTTTAGCCAGTCCGACCAGAGTGCTCTGCAAATTCTTCAGGAAAGAAATTATCGAACCGATTTCCGTCCGTAAAAAGAGTCGAACATCCAGCACAATCTGATCATTGCGGCTTCTTGCCGAGTGCAATTTACCGCCCGCTTCACCGATACGTCTGATCAATTCTTTTTCTACGGCCATATGAATATCTTCATCAGATGGATCGAATTTAAAATTTCCTTTTTGAATATCTTTTAAAATACTCTTTAAACCGGATACAATCTTCGTCGCATCATTTTTAGATATTATTTTCTGACCGGCCAGCATAGTCGCATGAGCAATCGAACCTTCGATATCGTACGGATAAAGTCTCTGGTCGTAATGAATTGAAGAAGTGAATTTTTCCACGCTTTCAGCCGTCGGTTTTTGAAACCGTCCGCCCCATGGTTTTTTGCCGGTAGTCATGCATTTTCTCCGCTTTAGTTAATGTTTATTTTTTCAACATCTTCTGAATGATCAGCCGCAATCCGTTCAACTTGATAAATCCTATCGCATCTTTTTGATTGTAAACGCTGTCTTTTTCAAAAGTAGCGAATGATTCACTGTAAAGGGAATAAGGCGATTTGCGTCCGACGACAATGCAATTTCCTTTGTACAATTTTATACGCGTTGTGCCGGTGACATTTTCCTGAGTCGCATCGATGTATGTCTGAAGCGTTTTCATTTCCGGAGAATACCAGAAACCGTTGTAGGCCAGCTGGGCATATTTCGGTATTAATGAATCCCGCATCAACATGACCTCACGGTCCATCGTAATAGATTCCAGAGCCCGATGGGCGGCCCAAAGTATCGTTCCTCCGGGTGTCTCATAAACACCCCTTGATTTCATCCCGACAAAACGATTTTCCACCATATCCACACGGCCGATGCCGTTGGCGCCGGCCACCGCATTCATATAATCCATTAATTTTGCCGGAGACATCTTTTTCCCGTTTACGGCTACAGGATTGCCCTTCTTAAAATCAATTTCCACGTATGTCGGTTTATCCGGAGCCGCTTCCGGGGATTTCGTCAACACAAAAATATCTTCCGGCGGTTCAGCCCAGGGATCTTCCAGGATTCCTCCTTCATGCGAGATGTGCAAAAGATTGCGATCCGCGCTATACGGCTTCGCTTTGGTCAGAGGAATCGGAATCTTATATTTTGCGGCATAATCAATCATTTCTTCCCGGGATTTAAATTTCCAGTTGTCGTCTTTCCACACTGCAATAATTTTAATTTCCGGATTTAAAGCCAGGTAAGTCAGTTCAAACCGGACCTGATCATTGCCCTTGCCTGTAGCGCCGTGGGATACCGTATCCGCGCCTTCTTTTTTTGCGATTTCAATCTGCCTTTTGGCGATCAAGGGCCGCGCCAAAGATGTGCCCAAAAGATATGTGCCTTCGTAAATAGCATTGGCGCGCAGCGCCGGAAAAACGAAATCGCGCGCAAACTCTTCCCTCAAATCATCAATATATATTTTACTGGCTCCCGTTTTAAGCGCCTTTTCTTTCAATCCGGTTAATTCTTCTTTCTGTCCCACATCTGCGGCAAAGCAGATTACTTCGCATTTATAAGTTTCGATCAACCAGCGGACAATGACCGACGTATCCAATCCGCCGGAATAGGCCAAAACAACTTTTTTCTTTTTTACTGACAATTTTCATTCCTCCTCACTCCCGATAAACGGGATAAATGGGTTAGAGAAATTATTTTCTGCTAAATAACGCAGTAAATAATTTCTAACTTTTTTAAAGTAATATTTCCAGGATTGCCTTCTGCACATGCAGACGATTTTCCGCCTGATCAATAACCACCGATTGCGGTCCGTCAATAACGTCGGCAGCAATTTCTTCTCCGCGATGCGCCGGCAGACAATGCATGACAATCGCATCTTTTTTTGCTTCTTTTAAGAGCTTCTTATTGATCTGGTAATTTTTAAATATTTTCTTTCTATCTTCCTGCTCGGATTCCTGTCCCATACTCGTCCAGACATCCGTATACAACACATCGGCATTTTGCGCCGCCTCCAGCGGATCGCGATAAAGGGTGATGCCTTCCTTAGCTTCCTTCTTTCCTATGGCCATTATTTTCTTGTCCGGATCATAACCTTTCGGACAGGCCAGCGATAACTCGATGGGTAGCCTGGCGGCTGCCTCAATCCAGGTATTGGCAATATTGTTGCCGTCGCCGACATAAGCTATCTTCAATTTATCGTAAGCGCCCTTCTTTTCTTTTATTGTAAACAAGTCGCTCAAAATCTGACAGGGATGGAGAAGGTCTGTCAGCCCGTTTATGACCGGGATAGATGCGTGACAAGCAAATTCTTCTACGCTGCTCTGGGCAAAGGTTCTGATCATAATCCCGTTCAGATAACGCGACATCATTTTGGCTGAATCGTAAATCGGCTCACCGCGGCCTATCTGCGTATCCCGGGAAGTCAAAAACAAGGCAATCCCACCCAGCTGGTACATGCCGACTTCAAAGGAAATTCTTGTTCTGGTAGAGGATTTATCGAAAATCATTCCCAGTGTTTTCCCTTTGAGAGAAGCATGGGGTTTCCCTTCTGTTAAAGACTTTTTTAATTTTCTGGCCTTCTGCCATATTTTTTCAAAATCAGCAGCATCCAGATCATAAATATTCAATAAATCTTTTTTCATTTAACCTCCATCACCTCGTCGAGCACTTTTATTGCCCGATCGACATCATCAGCAGTAATAATGAGAGGCGGCACGAAGCGCAGAATATTACCTCCGGTTGAATTGATGAGCAGTCCCTTCTGAAGGCATTCGTTGACAATATCAGCTGCTTCAATATTTAATTTTGCCGCCAGCATCAATCCCTTGCCCCTGACCTCTTCAATGATCGCATGTTTTTGCTGCAACTTCTTTAATTGCGATAAAAAATAATCGCCGATCTTCAGACAATTATCCAGTATGCCTTCACGCAAGACAGTTTTTATAACAGCGCCAGCCGCAACTCCAGCCAGAGGATTGCCGCCGAAAGTGGAAGCGTGATTTCCCGGAATAAAGGCTTTGGCAACTTTATCGGTTGCCAGCATAGCGCCTATCGGGAAACCGTTGGCCAAAGCTTTTGCCAAAGTCATTATATCAGGTTCGATTCCGGAATATTCATAAGCAAAAAGCTTTCCAGTCCGGCCAATGCCCGTCTGAACTTCATCGACGATCATTAAGATTCCATAACGATTACAAATTTCCCGCACACCCGCCAGATAATTTTCATCGGGAATTTTGACACCGCCTTCACCCTGAATCGGCTCCAGCATTACACCGCAGGTTCTATGCGATATAGCCGATTCCAGTGCCTCCAAATTATTGTAGGGCACATAGGTAAAACCATCCAGGAGAGGCGTAAATCCGAATTGAAATTTCTCCTGTCCGGTGGCTGTAATCGTGGCCATGGTCCTTCCATGAAAGGAATCTTTCATGGTGATCAATTCAAATTTATCCGGTCCCATGTTTTCATGAGCATACTTTCGCGACAGCTTGATGGCCGCTTCATTGGCCTCCGCGCCGCTGTTGCAGAAAAAAACCTTATCCGCAAAAGAATTGTCCGTCAGCAATTTTGCCAGCTGCGTCTGAGGTTCCGTATAGTATAAATTGGAAACATGAGTTAATTTTTCCAGCTGTTCTTTCACAGCGGCAATTACCTGCGGATGGGAATGACCGAGATTGCAGACGGCAATACCGGCGACAAAATCCAGATATTCCCTGCCGTTTATATCCCATACTTTTGCGCCGTTACCTCTTGTAAGAACTACCGGAAAGCGCCTGTATGTATTCATGATGTTTTCATTGGCCAAAGCCATTATTTCTTTTTCTTTCACTTGGCTAACATCTCCGATTGAATTTACTGCAAAACTATTTCTGTTCCTATACCCTTATCGGTAAAAACTTCCAGCAAAACAGCGTGCTTTAAGCGTCCGTCAATGATGTGGGTTTTCTTCACCCCTCCCTTGAGGGCCTTGAGACAGCATTTAATTTTAGGAAACATGCCTCCTTCAATCGTTCCGTCATCAATTAATTGCAATGCCTCATCGTTGGTCATCGTATTGATCAGATTTTTGTTCTTGTCCAATACCCCCGGCACATCCGTCAAAAGCAGAAGTTTTTCAGCTTCCAGGGCCGAGGCGATTTCTCCGGCAACGACATCTGCGTTGATATTGTACGTCTCTCCGTTCTCACCGATTCCCGTCGGAGCAATGACGGGGATGAAGTTATTCTGCGTCAGCGACATGATCAATGATGAGTTGATATTTTTAACTTTTCCGACGAGGCCGATATCAATAATTTCCGGCGGCGTATGTTTGGCTTTTTCCTCATTTAAATAATACTTCTCCGCACAGATTAAATTTCCGTCCTTTCCGCTCAAGCCCACGGCATTTCCGCCATGCCGGTTAATCAATCCAACTATCTCTTTATTAACGGTACCGACCAGAACCATTTCCACGATATTCATAGTCTCCTCATCGGTCACCCGCATTCCTTGTATGAATTTCGATTCTTTGCCGACTCTTTTCAAAAGCTCACCTATCTGCGGTCCTCCGCCATGCACAACAACAGGATTGATGCCTATGTATTTCATCATGACAATGTCCTGAGCAAATTTATCCTTTAACTCGTTGTCCACCATGGCATGGCCACCGTATTTGATGACAATCGTTTTGTTATAAAATCGCCGGATATACGGCAGAGTTTCCAGAAGAATATCGGCTCTTTCTATCGAATTCGATATATTTTCCATTTTCAGCTCCGTTTATTAATGAGACTTAATTTTTATAATCCCGCAAGAATGCGGGAGAAATAAAAACTTTTAGTCGCATTTATCCCGATACACTTTATAATCGGGACAAAATTTTTCTTTTACAAAATATATCTGCTTAAATCCTGATCTTCTATGATTCCGCTTAGTTTTTCTTCCACATATTGCGCATCGATAATTATTTCTTTCTTCTCCATATCCGGTGCATCAAAAGAAATATCATCCAGCAATTTTTCCATAATGGTGTATAATCTTCTTGCTCCGATATTTTCCGTTCCTTCGTTGACCAACGTAGCCATTTCCGCAATAGAGGCGATAGCGTCCTCAGAAAAAGATAATTTTATTCCCTCCGTCGCCATCATCTCTGTATATTGTTTCACCAAAGCGTTATTCGGCTCTGTCAGTATCCGGATAAACTCTTCCTTGCCTAGGGAATCCAGTTCAACGCGAATCGGGAAGCGTCCCTGAAGCTCTGGAATCAAATCCGAGGGTTTTGTGCCGGTAAAAGCGCCCGCCGCTATAAACAAAATATGATCCGTTTTGACCATGCCGTAACGTGTATTGACATTGGATCCTTCCACAATCGGCAATAAATCCCTCTGTACCCCTTCCCGGGAAACATCCGGACCATGCTGTGAATCTCCGCCGACAATCTTATCTATTTCGTCCAGAAAAATTATTCCGGATTGTTCAACTCTTTCCAGAGCTGTTTTTGTAACCTTTTCCATATCGATTAATTTTTGAGCTTCTTCCGCTTCCAGAATTTCAAGAGCTTCCGGAACCTTCACATTTCTTCTTTTTTTCTTCTGCGGCATCATATTGCCCAGCATATCTTTCAGATTGAGTCCCATATCCTCCAT
>JAJFTS010000251.1 GCA_021372815.1 Deltaproteobacteria bacterium
TTGCGGATAAAAGCATTTTATCAGAATCTTATAAAAATAACTCCTTGACAAACAAAGGAGATAGTGCTGTAAAGTCACCAACTTTTTAATATCGCGGGGTGGAGCAGTCCGGTAGCTCGTTGGGCTCATAACCCAAAGGTCGAAGGTTCGAATCCTTCCCCCGCTACCAAATAAATCAAGGGCTTAACGGATTTCGTTAATCCCTTATTTTTTTGTGCGCGATTATTTCCGGACAAGTCATAAAAACACACTTCCTCTCAAAAAAATAATATAATAAAAAAGGCAGAGCATATTTTGAGCTCTGCCTTTTGAACGATTATGGATTATTTTCTTATTTTTTCATTTTTCTGGAGATGCCGGCCAGACTTACAAGACCCAATCCCAAAAGAAGAATAGTAGTTGGTTCGGGTGCTGAAGTGGGCGGATTATCCGGAGGCGGAGGATAATCGCATCCAAAGGCCGTCAAAATAGCCTTATTGAAATAGAAATCGCCTGATTGCTTTGTGATTATCATCGTCAAAGTTCCATCAGTATTCAGTTGTGTTAAACCATCGAAGTTAATTGTTTTATTATTAATTACATATGTCCATGACCATGTAAACCACGACCATGTGGCTGTGCTGTCAGTAAAATAATTCACATTATCAACATTGATTTTTGCTTGTTCAGTTTGCCCGTCACAGTCATCGGAAAAATCTATATTAATAGAATAGCGGTTTACCAAATCGTTCCCGGGCTCAAACAAACCGTTTTCCTCATCCGTGATGTTGAATGTGTAAGACGCAGAGGTTACGGTTACACTATCCTTGGTTCCAAAGAAAATATTTGGACTGGGATCCCATATGTCAGTCCATATTTTATTGACACTCCCATCAGCACATGTGGGATCGTTGGGATTATTATGGTCACAGGCTAATGCCGTGCCTGCAAAAGCAACAATCGCCATTGTTATAATTATTGCCAGGATTCTTTTCATAAGAAAGCTCCTTTTATGTTTAATGTTTAACTTTGATATTGATTGTGCAATAAGCGTTCCAAGTATTTACTGCGGAGCGATTACATTTATAAGTAATTTATATTATGAGCTTTTATTCTTGTCAGACGACAAACGATTATTTTTTTAATAATCCTTTATTTTTAATAAATGTAAATAAAACCGACACTCATTACGGTGACAGTCTGTTGTTTCTTGATCAAAATATATTTTTTGTAATACTTAAAATCAGGAAATTATTAAAAGATAAGCAATTCAAGTTTTTAAAAGACCGTATATTTCTAAACTGTAAATAATACCGACACTCGTTATGGAAATAATTATCCGGTTCTTAATCAACATTGGTTGTATTATCAGCGTTACTTTTTAATAGATTTTGATAACCCGTTAATATAAATAGTTATCAATAATCAATGACGAGTGATGCATGACATGAAAAACAGAAAATCAAAATGGATTGGGGGCTGTATCGTCCTCTGTGTATTGATAATAACAATTTTTGTTTTCATATTTCGCGAAACAATACTCTTCAAGGCTGGCAGCTTTCTGGCGCCTTCCGGCGATTACAAAGCAGACGTTGCCATTTTGGAAGGCAATGAATTTGTTTCAACCGGTATCATAACGAAAGGAATGCACTTACTTTCATCAGGCAAAGTCAAGCGAATCGTTATAGTGTTGCAGAGTATTGCTCCCGCTGACAGGCCGTATGGGCTCGAGGAAAGCTATCCCGATATTGTCAGGCAAAAAATAAAAAATCTCGGTCTGAAGAAACAAGATTTTAAGATTATTATGGTACCGGTACAACATCCCATAACTTTAAAAGAGGCGGAAGTGGTGCTGAAAAATCTCTCCCGGGAGAATATAAAGAGCGCTATTCTTCTGTCTTCGGGTTTCCATACGCGGCGAAGTTATCTGGTTTATCAATACATCGGCAAGCCCCTGCAAATTAAAATCTTCCCAGAAGCTTCTTTTACCGGCTACAATCTGGACAACTGGCTGGTTCAGGAACGCGGATTTCGCGACTTCACTGTCGAATTATTTAAACTGGTTTATTATTTAGCCGGGGGCTATATTCCCTTTAAATTTTCTTACCAGTGAAAATATTACTTCAAATTATTCAACGCCTTTCTGGCTTCATCGACACCGGCAAAATATGAACTTATCTTCAAAGCGGCGCCAAGTTCTTTTTTAGCCAGATCGCGATTGCCGTTTTTATAATAGGCCATGCCCAGATGATATCTGATCAATGGCTGATCGGGCAATTTATCCGCCGCTTCCTTCAAATATGTAACGGCAGTTCCGTAAACATTTTTCTTGTAATAAATCCATCCCAGGGTATCCGAAATATGGGCATCATCCGGTATTTGCTCTTTGGCTTTTTGCGCCAGATTCAAAGCGACATCGATGTTGCCTCCGTATTCCGCATAAAGGTAAGCGAGATTATTGGCCGCGGGAACATAATTGGGATTTATCTTTAACAATTTCTCATAATATTCCTGGGCTTTGCTGTAATTTTTTTCATTTTCATAAATCATTCCCAAAGCCATTAATGCCGGAAGCGCCTTCGGTTCTTTTTCGACAATAGCGAGATATTGATTTTTTGCCTTATCATTAAGATTGTGTCTCATATAAAAACCGCCCAATAATATCTGCAGGGAAGGAAGATTGGGATTGAGCGCAATGGCTTTCTTCATATAACTTTCAGCGCTGACCGCATCTTTTTTAATTTCATAGAGAGTTCCCAGCATGCTATAGAAGAAAGGATTACGGGGTAAAACTTTGATTTGCTGCTGTACCCGGGCGATGGCCTTATCCGTGTCTTTCCGGCTCAAGTAAACGGAAACTATCATTTGCAGCGCACTCAAATTATCCGGCTGCAAAGATAAAGCCTTTTCCAACTTCTCCAGGGCTTCCTTTTCTTTTTTCTGGTATAAAAGAACTCTGCCCGATCGGATATAACCCGCCGGATTACCCGGCGATAACTTTATCACAGCATCATATTCCCTGGCGGCGCCGGGGATATCTTTTTTCGACAAATAGATATCTCCCAGGAGAATGTGTGCCTGAATATTGGAAGGATTACCCTTGAGGATAGTCTCAAGCTGATTGACGGCCTCGGAAAAATTTTTCTCTCTAAAATTAATATCCGCCATCATAAGTCTTGGTTTTTCCCACTTGGGATTTATCTTTATGGCTTCTCCCAGTTCTGCTTTTGCCTGCTGGATGTTACGGTTGCCGGAATGGGCAAGTGCAGTTAAATAATGCGCCATAGCGGATTGCGGATTATCCTTAATATAACCCTGAAATAAATTCAGCGCCTGATCGAATTCATTCCGGCTCAATAAAATTCTTCCCTTCAGGAGCAAGCCTTCCTGGCTTTTGGGATTAATCTTCAGAATTTTTTCCGTCTGTTTCAAACCTTCGTCGAATTTCTTCTCGTTTATATAGAAATCGGCCAGCCTGGCGATGATGTCGACATTCTTAGGCTCCTGATTCACCGCTTCCTTGAAATACGATTCCGCCTTGTCTTTTTTCCCCTCCAGCAAATAGAAATTGCCCAGATGAACTTTAAGACCGGCGTTTTTCGGCGCGATTTTGACCCCTTTCAGAAATTGTTTTTCTGCTTCATCCCGTTTATTGATGATGGTATAAAAATTACCGAGTTGCATAAAACTTGCCGGATTATCAGGGGCAAGTTTTGTTGCTTCGATATAATGATATTCAGCCAATTGTTTGTTTCCCGAACGTAAATAAAACTCGGCAAGGGCAAAACGTCCCCGTAACGATTTCTCGTCAACTTTCACGGCCGCTTTGAGCATTTCTTCTGCGCCGGAAAAATCCTTTTTGATGATATAAAGATTGGCCAGATGCAGATAAGACTCAAGCTTGTTTTCCCCTTCCACTGCTTTTTTGCTCTCCTCAATCGCTCCGTCCAGGTTTTTCTCCATGAGATTAACATTGCTGAGAAGAATATGCGCTGAAGAATTTTTTGCATCTTTGGCTAAAATCAATTCAGCCTGTTCCCTGGCCTTTTTGTTATCTCTGGAGAGAAGATACAAACCTCCCAGCTGACTGTGCGCTTCCGCCATATCAGGATTTATTTCCACCGTTTTGATCAAAGCGGTATATCCTTCTCTGACCATGCCCATTTTCAAATAGGTAATTCCCAGCTTGTAATAAGCTTTCGAATATTTAGGTTCCAATTGAATTACATTTTTATATTCGATAGCTGCTTCTTTTAGTTTACCTTCTGAAAAGTATGCCTCTCCTTTCTTCCAGTGACGTTCAATCTTTGATTCTTTGGAGCAGCCGGAAAGCAGGATAAGACAGACAAAAACCGATAAGATGCAAATCACGAAATATAACTTTCTTTTTGAGGAATTCATGTCTCACATCTCCTTTGGGGGTTAAATAAGTTTAAAAGAGGAATTAATTTAGTACCAATGCTCTCTATTTCTTTTTCATTTCATAAATGAATTTAGAACCGCATCTCACTAAATTTTACAGAAGGGTATAAACGAAATTGTTTTTGAATCGTAATTGGATGTTATAATACATTCATCATCAGGTTGTAGTCAAGCAAATAGTGCTTTATTGCAAATAGTGCTTCATATATTAGTGAAATACGGATCCTTTAAAAACTTAAAGTTGATAATGACTTTTTTGCATTCTATATTGCTGTCTTCCCGGAACATTGTAAAAATCATGGAATGAAATAAGTTTTGAGTCATAAAGTCCCTTCAGAAAAAGTTTCGTATATTTATTTATATTTGTTTTTTTTAAAATAAAGTGTTATGTTTGTTCACACATTAAGCATCACTCATAAAAAAATGAGGTGACAAATTATGAAGAAAAGCGTGATTGCTTTTTTATCGGTGGTTTGTTTCTTTAGTTTTTTTGTCTGTGT
>JAJFTS010000287.1 GCA_021372815.1 Deltaproteobacteria bacterium
TCCAGAAGCCTTTCGGCTTTTCTGGCGGCAACTTCGCCTCCGCCGACGATGACGCACTTTTTATCTTTAATGTCCAGAAAAACCGGATAATATTTCAATGTTTTCCTTCCTTTAACTGAATATAACCGCTTTTATGAGAGCCGAATTGAAAACTATCACGAAGGTGAGCATTTTTCAAGAAAGGTTATTACGGTACAGAATTGCGGGAATAATTGATTTTAATAAAACATTTTTCTTTTTTTAAAGATTTACGCGGAGACTTCCACGCGGTTGCGCCCTTTGTTTTTTGCTCTATAAAGGGCTTCGTCCGCGCGGGAAATTGTTTTTTCAATGTCTTCGGTCGTCCGATGCTCGGCAAGACCGATGGAGACGGTAATTTTAGATTTTTTCTTTAAATCGGGGAAGAAGCTGTCTTCCACGCAGACGCGGATACGTTCGGCAAAAACTTTCGCGGCTTCCAGATCGGTTTCGGGAAGCACAACCAGGAATTCTTCACCGCCGTAGCGTCCGCAAAAGTCAGTCTTGCGCAAAACACTGCGGATGATGGCGGAGAAAGTCAAGAGGACATTATCGCCGGCCTGATGTCCGAACGTGTCATTGATGCTTTTGAATTTATCAAGATCGATCATGGCCAGAGAAAACACGGAACCTGTCCGCACCGAACGATTATGTTCGCTTTCCAGAAGTTCCATCAAATGGCGGCGATTAAAAAAACCCGTCAGGTCGTCCTGAATCGCCATTTCCTTAATTGTTACCAGTGATGCTTGAAGCTTTTTCCGGCTGGCGGACAGATCATGGCGCAGAGCGCTGATATTGCCGCCGATGAAAGAAACGGAAATAAGAACAATTGCCAGAGCCAGCCACTGGAAAATTTCAATCTTCAGATTGAGATCCTGCCGATGAGAAAAATGTAGCAGTAAAATATCGGCTCCATAAGTCGCCAGAATAAATGCGCTCACATGCAGAAACTGCCGGGTATCCAGGCGGAAAGTGCCGAACAGCATGATAAGGATATATAGTGAAAGAAGAATACCTCTTGCTTCATGGATAAAAAATACTCCGTACATGACGATGAGGCTTGCTACGCAAATCTGGACGGAAGTAAGGCTGGGGTCCTTCATCCACTCATTCAGTCCTGTGCGAAAAATTATATATAAAAAGATATTCGCACCCAGGATGATAATCCCGTACCAGTAAAGCTCACTAAGCTGCATCATGCCCGCGTTGTATGCCAAATAACACAGGGAAAGGTTTAAGATATAAATACCGAATGAGATAAAAAAGCGGTTGATGCGCAGAGCCTGTTTGGGATCATCTTTGGGTATGATGGAAAAATCCCGGGCCAGCACGGAGATATTAAATCCCAGTTTGGAGAATTTTCTCTTAATTCCGTTGATATTCAGAGAAAGGCTTTTATGAACCATATCTTAACAATGAGTAAAATTTTTTATGCCGCAGTGTAATCACAAAAGAAGGCATAAAGCCATACAAAACTTGAACTTCTAATGCAAAGGAATAATTGGTGTTTATAAAAATTAATTTTACGGTGGTAAATGTTTTTTAAAAAATGATTCTTCGGCCGTTGTATCTATCGGTATCGTAATATTTCCCCACATCCACCAGCTTGAGTTTATTAATAACTCCCGCCAGAGGAGCCGTGCCGATTTCTCCTTTTTCCAAAGTAACCATACGTCCGAAATCTTCCTTAACAATCATATCCACAGCCGCGATACCGAACCATCTGGCCATTATACGGTCATGGGCCGAAGGCGTTCCGCCGCGTTGAAGATGGCTCAGGGTGATATGACGCGACTCCAATCCCGTTTTCTTCTCGATTTCACCGGCGACGTAGCCGGCGATTCCGCCGACCGATACGTGTCCGAAGTCGTCAATATGATTGTTTTTTAAAAATTCCTGCCTCCCTTGCGGTTTTGCTCCTTCGGCAACCACGATGATGGAATAATTTATTTCCCGGCCTTTTCTCTCGCGCAGAAGTTCACAAACCTTATCCATATCAAAGGGATACTCGGGTATCAAAATGATATAAGCTCCGCTGCATTCTCCGCCGCGCAAAGCGAGCCATCCGGCGTGACGACCCATTGTTTCCACGACAAAAATGCGGCCGTGGGAACCGGCCGTCGTTCTCAGCCGGTCAATTTCTTCCATAATAATGTTAACTGCCGTGTCGAAACCCAGCGAATACTCGGTTCCCGCGAGATCGCCGTCAATGGTTTTGGGGATGCCCACGGTTTTGATGCCCAGTTCGTGCAATTTGTAAGCGACGCCCAGGGTGTCTTCCCCCCCGATGGCCACGATGGCGTCAATGCCCAGTTTTTTTATGTTGTTAAGCAACTTTTCCGAGCGGTCATTTTTAGGATTAAAAGGATTGGTGCGCGATGTGCCCAGATTCGTGCCGCCGTAACGGTCCCACGTCCGGACGACTTCTTCATCCAGATATTTGATGTACCGGTCACAGCTTTTCTTATCAGCGGGATCGACTTCAACAAGGCCTCTCCAGCCGTCAGCGATACCGACAACATCAAAGGATACCGAACGGTTTGCCGCGATCCGGGGATCAAGAGCGCTTTTCGTGACCCATTTTATCGCCCCGTTCAGGCCGGGACAATCTCCCCCGCCGGTCAATACCGCTATTTTCATTTTCATTTTTCCTTCTCCAAAATGTTGAAAATTGAAAAGAAGTTAATAATGTTCGGGAAACTTTACAGAAATATCAGTATGGTTGTTTTATAGGGAAAACTTCCCTGTGTGTCAACAATATATTACCGTGCGAAAAAATCACGATATTCGTTTTAAATCTGTTCAGGGAGCTTGAAATATTACATAAAAGAATATATAAATTATCAAAACATTATTAAAACATTGGGCAGGATTTTCATGACGGAAAAAGAAACCGGAAAATGGCTGAAAATTGAAATATCGGCTCCGCCGGAACTGATGGAAGCGATCGGGAATTTTCTCACGGAAGCCGGCGTGCAGGGTGTGTTTCAGGAATCACTTGCGCCTCAGCAGAACGCGGGCGATTTCCCCGAAGCGACAAACGAAGAAGTCCTCAAAGCCTACTTTCCGCAGGACAACCGCAGTGAAAAAAGAGTTGCCGCCCTGCAGAAATACATAGAAAATCTCTCGGAAATATTTCCCGATTTTGAAAAACCGTCTTTTAAAACCGAAACAATCTGCGATCCCAACTGGGGGGAACAGTGGAAGAAATATTTCAAACCCATCCGGGTAAGCAAAAACATCATCATTAAACCGACATGGGAAAGATACACCCCTGACAGCCGTGACATCGTGATTGAAATCGATCCCGGAATGGCTTTCGGCACCGGCCAGCACGCTTCCACCAGAATGTGCATAGAAGCCATTGAAGATATCATCGTGAATGACCGTTCCATCAAAGAATGGAAAGTGCTGGATGTGGGCTGCGGCACCGGCATCCTCGGCATTACCGCCGCCAAAGTCGGTGCTCAGGATGTCGTTTGCGTGGATACGGACAGAAAAGCCGTGGAAATTGCCGGTGAAAACGCGGTTATTAATAACGTCAAAACATCCCTGCGCACTTTCAATAAAAACGCGGCCGCCGTCAATGAACCGCGCAATTTAATCATCGCCAATCTGACTTCCAAATTGCTTTTGGAACTCCGGGAACATCTGATTCAATTGCTTTTGCCGGAAGGGTACATGATTATTTCAGGCATTATTGAACAGGACGCTAAAAATGTCGAGAAACATTTCTCCGCCGCTCCTCTCGCCCTTCACAGAGAAATAACGGAAAAAGAGTGGGTCTGTTACGTTCTCAAAAAGAAAGCTGCCAACGCTTAGCCGCGGCGGTCCGACCCCTGAAACTAAAATAATGAGGAAAGTTAAGCTTTGACCATTCCCCGCATATACAGCCCGAACGCTCTGGAAGATAAAAATACCTGCGAACTGGGAGAGGACAATTTAAAATATTTAAAAAAAGTGATGCGCCTGAAAGAGGGCGACCGGATTAATATATTTGACGGCTTCGGCCGGGAGTTTGAAGCGGTTATCAAAACTTTTTTCGCCAAAACGGTTTTGCTGGAACTGGGGAAAATCATTCCTGCGCCGGAAAAGGAAATCCGCATCACACTGGCTCAGGCTTTGCCTAAGGCAAAAAAAATGGACATCATTATCAAAAGCTCCGCGGAGCTGGGAGCGGACGCGATCATTCCTTTTATTGCCGCGCGGTCGGTCAGTCAGATTGCCGATGAAAAAAGTTCTTCAAAAGTCGCCCGCTGGCAGAAGATAGCCCAGGAAGCGGCTCGCTCGAGCCACAGCAATTGCATTACTGCGGTGTCAAAAATTTTATCATTTAAAGACATGATTGCCGCAGCCGCGGAAGATGATGTGAAATTAATTTTCTGGGAAGAAGAATTTCAGAAAACCATCAAGGATATTTTAACCGATCAGGCCCTTTCCGCCCATAAAGATTTTTTTATTGCCGTCGGGCCGGAAGGCGGTTTTTCCAAAGATGAGGTTGAAAAAACGAAAGAAGCGGGATTTATTTCCGTCAGTTTAGGCAGGCAGATTTTAAAGGTCGAAACAGCAGCGGCGGCAATCATATCCATTCTTCAATACGAGAGAGGCATTTTCGGCAAAAAATCACAGGAGGCAAAAAATGACCTTTTATAGATACGCCGGTTTCTGGCGGCGGCTGATCGCTTTCACCATCGACGGCACGATAATATTTTTTATTTTTGTCATTTTGTTCGCGATCGCCACGCTGGCCTATTTCTTCGGCGCTGTTTCCGTAAACGGTGAAAAATTTCTTGTTGAGCTGGCGGATCCCTCGCGGGTTTCCCCGGCTATGATTTTGCTTTGGCTCCTTTATCTCTTCATTAACATCGCTTATTTTACCTATTTTCACGGTGCGACCGGCCGGACGCCGGGTAAAATGCTTTTGAACCTGCAGGTTGTTTCCGCCGACGGCTCGCCTATCTCCTTCGGCACCGCTTTTTTAAGAACGGCAAGCTATTTCGTCTCCAACATATTTTATCTCGGTTTTATCTGGGTTGCCTTTGATAAAAGAAAGCAGGGCTGGCACGATAAAATAGCCGGAACGGTTGTCATCATTAAAGAAAAGGTGGATCAATCGTCCGGAATATCCGTTCCCGATGATTCGTCTTCTGAGACAACCGTGCAAACGGTAAAACCTCCTGAAAATAATGACAATTAAACGGAAAACTTCTCCGGAGGCGGGAAAAAAGGCCTTGACAAAAGAAATCTTATTCTATAGACGAATGCATTACTTTTAAGTACTAAAAGTAATCAGCCGGGTCGGTAGCTCAGTCGGTAGAGCATCGGACTGAAAATCCGAGTGTCGACAGTTCAATTCTGTCCTGACCCACCATGAAATATCAAGCCCTCCTTTTTACAGGAGGGCTTTTTATTGTGAGACTCAAATTTCAAAAACGACGTGCATTGAAATTTGTAAGTCGAACAATCCCGCACAGCGGAGGGTATAATACCCCGCAGCTTGCTGCGGAATTGTTTCCAAAGCTTGCTTTGGGGTCCATACCCGTGATTTCCCGGTTTTTATGATTGCTTGATTATCTTTCCCCTTAAACTCAAAACAATTTCCTTCAAGGGAATGTTTTTATTGGCTGCTTCCATTCCTTTTTTGACGATAACGGGCATACCTGAGCAGCAGGGCACCTCCATGACAACCGTGGTGACGCTCTTGATGCCTGCTGTTTTGAAAATGTCGTCGAATTTTTCCACATACTCGTGGACGTCGTCGAATTTCGGACAGCCCATCATCACTACTTTTCCTTTCATCAGATCGCGATGAAGAGTGGGAAAGGCGACAGCCGTGCAGTCCGCGAGAACCAGCAGGTCGGCGCCTTTCAGGAAGGGCGCACTGGCCGGGATCAGTTTGATCTGAATCGGCCAGTGGGTGAGGGCGGATTCTTCCTGAACACTGTCCAAATGCTTCGGCTTATTGGCCGCTTCGCAGGCAGTCGGTTTGTCAAAAATCTGAATGTGCGCTGACGGACATCCGCAGGGCAGCGATTCCGCTTCTTTTTTCGTCAGATGTTTTTTGACGGCTTCTTCGTCAAAAGAAGGAGCTTCGCGCTCGACAATACGCAATGCCCCGGTGGGGCACTCTCCGATGCAGGCGCCCAGACCGTCGCAGAAAGTTTCCGAAATCACTTTGGCCTTGCCGTCGATGATTTGCAGAGCGCCCTCGGCGCAGCCGGTCACGCAGTTTCCGCATCCGTTACACAAATCTTCATCGATTTCGATGATCTTTCTTAATATTTTTTTCATGGCTTACCTTTTTAAAATTTGTAGTTCTCATCACTGTGTCATTGCGAGACGGCTCTCAGCCGTTGTGGCAATCTGATGGTTTTTCAGACTTCTCATCCCGACATATCGGGATGAGAAGTGACATAAACTTTCCCGTGGCGTATTTCCTTCGTGAATGTTCCTTGTCGAAAGGGCATTCTTACTGCCCTTTCATCATCGCCTCTACATCCGTCTTCGGATCGCTAACAGGCTTGATATTGAAATTCTCTACCAGGACCTTGAGGACATTCGGCGACGCAAATGCCGGCAGTGTCGGTCCAAGACGGATTCCCTTCACTCCCAGGTGCAGCAGAGCCAGCAGCACGGCTACGGCTTTCTGTTCATACCAGGCGACGTCGAAGGAAATCGGCAGTTTGTTGATATCCTTGAGTCCGAAGACGTCCTTGAGCTTCAGTGCGATGACCGCCAGCGAATAGCAATCGTTGCATTGTCCGGCATCGAGAACGCGGGGAATGCCGCCGATATCGCCCAGAGCAAGTTTGTTGTAACGATACTTGGCACAGCCCGCTGTCAGAATGACCGTATCCCGGGGCAGCGCCTGCGCAACATCGGTATAGTAGCTGCGGGTCTTGTGCCGTCCGTCGCAACCGGCCATGACAATGAAGCGTTTGATTGCGCCCGATTTGACCGCCTCCACAACCTTATCCGCCAGCGCCAGAACCTGATTATGTCCGAAACCGGTGACCAGTTCGCCCTTTTCCAGTTCCCTGGGCGGAGCGCATTTTTTAGCTAAAGCTATTATTTTCGAAAAATCTTTTGTACCGCCTTTGGCTCCGGGCGGAATATGTTTGATCCCGGGATAACCGACAACGCTGGTCGTGAAGATTCTGTCTTTATACGAATCCTTTACCGGAATGATGCAGTTGGTCGTCATCAGGATGGGACCATTAAACGACTCAAATTCCTCGTTCTGTTTCCACCAGGAACTGCCGTAATTGCCGACGAAGTGAGCATATTTCTTAAATGCGGGATAGCTGTTGGCCGGCAGCATCTCGCCGTGCGTGTATACATCCACGCCGGTTCCTTCCGTCTGCTTGAGGAGTTCTTCCAGATCCTTGAGGTCGTGGCCGGAAATCAGAATCCCCGGGTTTTTGCGCACGCCGATATTGACCTTGGATATTTCCGGATTGCCGTAGGTGGACGTGTTGGCCTTATCCAGCAGCGCCATCGTGTTGACGGCGCATTCCCCGGCGCGCATGACCAGCGCCACCATTCCATCCACGCTTAGATCTTGAGTGGTGGAAATCAGCGCTTCCCGGATGAAATCGTAAATTTTTTCATCCTCAAAGCCCAGAACGGCGGCGTGTTCCGCATAGGCGGAAATTCCCTTGATGCCGTAAATCAAAAGCATTCGCAGCGAGCGGACATCTACATTTTCGATGGAAAGAATGCCGATCTCGGCGGCCTTCTTCCTGAATTCGGCAACATCATCCGAAAACCAGACGGCCGAATCGTGTAAGTCAGCCGGCCTCTCCGCGCCGTATTTGTCTTTCAGTTCATTGCGAAGTTTCAACGCTTCCCGGATGAGTTCAACGATCCTGCCGCTGTCAAAGTTCACATTGGTAATCGTTGCGAAAAGGGCTTCGATAGTAAAACGGCCGTATTTGCT
>JAJFTS010000194.1 GCA_021372815.1 Deltaproteobacteria bacterium
CCTGAACCGGCCAAGGACGCCGCCCAGAAGCACATTGAGCAGATTATGAAGGGAACTAGCCGCGGTTACGAGGAAGCCGTTTTGCGCGAGCAGCATATGCAGAACGTCATGTTAAATAGAGAGAAATCGAGAAGCGAAGGGAGAACGTATTCAGATGTTGACGGGCGTTGATGTAATAATTATTTATTTTTTGGTTGTTATAACAGTTTTGGTTAGTATTATCATTGGCTTTTCTTTAGGTCGTCAGACCGCAGGCGAGAAGGGCATTGGTGAAAAGATTGTCGAGGCAATCAAGCCCAAGCCGAAGAAGGTGGAGGCCCGTGATCCATATTTTGAGGCCATGAATTGGGAACCAGAACCGCCGGTAGATAAAGAACCACCCAAACCAAAAAGAATCCCCACGGTGGAGTAAAGCATGAAAACAGTAGCGATATGCCAGGTTTGCGGCGAGAGAATTGCCACGGTCGAAATTGATCGTTTAACTTATCCATTGTCGGGCGCCATGTTCGAGAGCGTTGATCCTGCACATCAAGTTCCATCGCCATTCGATTCCGGCCAGGAATGGGAAACGTTCCGCTGTCCGTATGGCCGGACACACCGCCCCATGTTCAAGGACAATGAGATATTAACACCCGCGGGCTTGATTGTGATTCCGAAGAATGACAGTCCTCCCTTTTTAGCCGAGGCACCAACGGAAAACGGTCGAGAAGTTATTTGCGATCGGTCTTTTACGTTTAGCGAGGAAGAGGCAGCACGGCAGGTAAGGAAGGAATATTATGGCGAAACCGAAGTTCGGGCGGGGGAACAGGAAAATAACCAGTCCGTCGAAGAGGAAAAAGAAGAAATTGAACAGGTAGCAGAGCCGCAGAAACGCAGACGCAAGAGAGTGAAGGAATAAGTAATGCCAGATAAAAGAGAGACATATTTGATCCCGCCTGAAGGTCATAAAGACGTAGGCAAAACAGTTTTTTCTGTGCTGAGTACCATCATTGAGGACAAACAAGCCCTCGGCCTGCACAAAAAATGGAACCGTAATTATAAGCTCCGACAGGGCAAGCACTGGAACACCGAATCAACCGCATCTTTGCCGCTGGCAACGGCAAATCTTATTTTTACTCACATTGAGCGCACCAAGAACGAGCTCACTGACAACAATCCCACGTTTAATGTCGCCAATATCGGCCAAGTGGACGAAACACAGAAAGAGGTCTGCATGGATCTCCAACGGGCAACGGAACACTGGTGGATTGATCAGGAACAGCAGGACACACTGGAAAGTTCAGTACTGAACGGAGAGGAATACGGCATTGCGATAGAGAAGGTTGTTTTTAACGCCAATCTGGAATATGGCCTGGGCGAAGTAGAAACTGAGGTTGTTGATCCGTTTCATTTCGGCTGGTATCCGACAAAGTTGAAAGACCCGAAGGACATTAACAATCCATCCCGATGTGAGGCTGTGGTTCATTTCTATCCTGTTTCCGTCCGTATTTTGCAGCGACGCTATCCTGATTTGGCTGATAAAATCAAATCTGATGCCGATTGCGTGGCAGAGTTGGATGATCAGCGCCGGGAAATCTCCAACACAACGACCAAAGGCAAAAGCTCAAATATATCTCTGTCGGGTGTAGTCAAAAACATCTGGAATTTTGTCACTGGCACCGAAGATATTCAGGAAGAAGAAACATTCGTTTGCGAAATGTGGCTCCGGGATGAAGCGCAGGAAGATTTGGGCGAAAAAGAAGAGAATGGCCGGCGCATACAGGAAAGCAAATCTAAATATACCGGTGGCATCCGTTACATTCTAGCCTGTTCCGGCAACGTAGTTTTGGAGGACAAAGACAATCCTAATATTTCCCCGAATCTTCCGCCTGAAGAAGCCCTCAAAACCTATCTGTATGATAAATTCCCCTTCGTGGCCGTCAATTCGGTCAAGGACACGAGCAATGGGTGGGGAATGAGTGATATTTCGCAGGTCGAGGGATTGCAACGGGAATTGAATAAATCCCTGTCACAGCACATTTTGGAAAAAGACAGAATGATTCGGGCGAAATTGCTGAATCCGTCCAATTCGGGCGTGGATAATGAAGAACTGACCAATTACGTCAATGTCATCAATCCTGTTTCCGGTATAGCCGCTCAGGAAATGCGATGGTTAGTGCCGCCAGCGCCGACCGGTGATGTGGAAAAGTCGATGGAAATTATGAAGCAATTGCTGCTGATGATCGTCGGAACATTTGATTTGGACATGGCGCAGACTGGCAACCAGGTCATAGCGTATAAAGCAATTGCAGCCTTGCTGGAACGCGCCGCCACGATGAAGCGAGGGAAGATCCGAAACTATGGCCGGTTAATCCGGGAACGTGGCCGGATGTATCTGTCCCATGTGATGAATTTCTATTCTGAGGATAGATGGATTACCTACAACGACGATAACGGAGCGAGGGCGGCCAAACCTACCAACGGCCACAAGATGATCATTCCGGCAAAGCTGACGGTTGTGAATGGTTCGACGCTGCCTATTTCCCGGGTACAGCAACGGGAGGAAGCCCTCGCTTTGTATGAGAAGGGTGCCATTGATCAGCAGGAATTGCTGGAAAAGATTGATTGGAGCAATCGGGCAGAGGTTATTAAGCGGATGCAAGCCGGACCGCTCGGGCAGGTATTCGATAAACTGTCTCAGGTTGGGATGCCGCCGGAAGTTCTGGAATACATCAAGGGCGTTGCGGAAGCAGACCCCAAGAAGCTTCAGCAATCGCTGCAGAAAGGTGAATATCCCACGTTTGAACAATTCTCGCAGCAGTTATTACAGGGTATGATGGGCCCCGATGGTCAACCGATTATGCCGCAGCAACAGGAAAACCAGGAAATGCAGGAATTGGCAGCCCGGGTGAAGAAACTGGAAGCGGAAGCGGCTTTGATCGCAGCTAAGATTCAGACCGAGGCCGTTAATCAGCAGGTGGCATTGAATGGTGTACGGTTCGACGAGGAAAGTCTGTCGATACAGAGGGCAAAGGCTGTTTCGGAGATGGAAAATAACATTAAGAGCCATGCCCGCGAGGATTTCAAGGTGGGGGCCGAGATTGTTTCTAATTTAAATAATCGGCCGGGATTCAATGATAATGAACTGAAATCTGATAATAAGAAAACCATTCAAGGAAGGGCGGGAGGTGGTCCTGTTACAGCGGGCAATCCTTATATCGTTGGTGAGAAAGGCCCTGAAGTTATTGTTCCACATTTAAATAGCCCAGATTATGATTACCGTGGAGCGTGGAAAGCCAACCTATTACCAACTGAAAGAAATCCACATGATAACAGGTACCACTGGACATCAGGAACCAACATTAATGGCAAAAACGTCTACTTTAAATCCCCTGATCACCCAACTAAGTGGATGCAAGATTTTTTAGAGACATTTGGATACAACGCAGAAGATAAAGGAATCAATAAAGAACAAGGATTGAAAATGATAGATCTCTATAGAAAGAGTCTCAAAGAGCAATAACGAGGAGTAACGGAATGAGAAGAAAAAAAGGCGAACCAAATCCATTAATAATTTGTGCATGTGGATGCGGGGAAACACTTTATAAATATGATAAATACGGACGATCCCGATTGTTTTTAAAAGAGCATCGTCATTTTATTCCGTTATCTTTTCAGTTTGAAAAATTTGTTATCAAGAAAGATGGTTGTTGGGGATGGACTGGGACGAAAAGCACAAATGGTTATCCGCAAATTCGCCATAATAAAAAAATAATTCATGGCAACAGAGTATCGTATGAGTTGCATCATGGTGAAATACCAAGGGGATTGGATGTTCTTCATAAATGCGATAATCCAGAATGCACAAATCCTGATCACTTATTCTTGGGTTCTCATTTGGATAATATGCACGACGCAATTTTAAAAGGTCGGATGAGAGGTAAGAGAACTTTTAGTGATGATTTTATAAAGACCATCAGAGATGAATACGCCAAAGGTGAAAGAACAGTAAAAGAACTTGGAAAAATTTATGGGATTGGAGCCGATTATCTTTCGCGTATAGTTAACCATAAAGCAAGGAGGTATGAGTATGCCTGTACTTGTTGATTTTGAATGTCGCAGGGGACACATAACCGAGGAAATATGCGATTCTGAGATGCAGGAAATAACTTGCCCGAAGTGCCGGGGGAAAGCGAAACGCATTATTTCGGTTGGCCGCCAGTTTGTCGATGATGAATGTCCGCCCTGGATAAGGTCGGTACTGGATGTTGTCGACAAGGACAGCCCCAAGCGGCATGTGCAGGAGTTCGTCAAGAATCCAAGCCGGGAAACCTACAAAAAGTGGATGAAAGGCGAAGGGATTAGGCCGGCAGACTACACGGTTCATGGTGCGCCGCCGGTATTTCAGAATCGGCCGGTAGTGGATATGACCGCGGCACATAAAGAAGTTTTCCGTAAATATCAGGAACGGCACAGGCTGGAGGTTCGTTAAAATGGACGATAACCACTTAACCATTCTTTTATGGTTTATAATTGGTGTATTGACTGGAAATTTCTTAGTCGCAGTTATTTACATCATTGCCCGGTTGGTTTGAAATGACACGAGAGAACACCGACACATTTAAAGCATTGCGAGTTAAACAACTGATTTCTGATGCAGAAAAATATTTATTATCCTTGCTTGATAATAAAAAAAGTGGTAAATATGAGATAACTTTAGAAATTAATTTATCGCAAGGTGCAGTGGGAGAATCGTTTTTAAACACTCATTCAAGGGAGAAATTTCAAATGAAGTAGAATTTTAAGTAAAATCAGACGGTTACAGACTGACCTTATTTGATTTTAAGGTAAGGGATCACGAAGCCCGGAATTTTCGACACTTACGTCGGAGTTCCGGGCTTTTTTATTTCAGCAAGGAGGAAATTAACAAATGGCAGAAGAAACTGGAATCGACGCTAACGGATCCGAGCAGGATCGCATTGAGATTTCGTCTATCTCAGACAGTTTATTGAGCAGTCCAGATGGGAATGCACGGCCTGTATCTACCGTTGAGGTAGAAGAGGGCGGCGCCCAGGACAACACAGATAAGACACCGGACACCACGATTGACGAGAAAGCCGGTGACAAAACAGGTGAAGGGGCCGGGGATAATACCCAGGACGATAAAGCCTCTTCGAGTGGGCAGGAAGGTCGTTACGACAAAGACCCTGCCTGGCAGAGAATAATTAAAGAACGCAATGACGCGAAAGCGGAAATCGCAGCGTTAAAGGCGAAGGATGCCGGGAAGCCCGCAGGAGAGGCCAAAGAAGCGGCGACAGCCACTGAAGGCCAACTTCCCTACAAGGACATTACCAAGATGTCTGACGAGGAACTGCGGGAATGGCAGGAAGATGACCCCAAAGGCTATGCAGTAAATTTGTTCACCCAGATACAGTTTGAGACTGAACGGGTACAGGAACAGCGGAAGTCTCAGGCTGATGTCAACAGTAAAATGGAAGCAACCTTCACCAATTACGCCAAAGCCAATCCCGATTTTAATACCATGTGGGATTCCGGGGAAATTGAAGATTTTATGACCAAGAACCCCGGTCATAATGCAATTTCCGCACATATGGCGATGACTCAGGAAAGCCGGATAGCGGCAGCAGCAGAGAGAGCCGCGAAAGAGGCTGAAGAACGAGTCATCAAAAATTTTCAAGCTAAACGCAACGCGACGGTGCTGACCGATAGCCCGGCTCATAGATCGGGCAAAGACGACATTGCCGCAGAACTCAAAAACACAAAACAATTCGGAGGGAAAACGGCTGTAATGGCCGATCGCCTTGCTCGTATGCGGGGCGGTGGAGTTTAACCTCAATCCCTTCTATGGAGGATTTTATTTATGACTTTAACATTCACTGAACTTGAAAGCATTACCACAGATTACTTTCTTGCTGATGGAAGAAAGGCAATTGATATTTATTTCAACGACTCTTTTCTTGTCGACTATCTGATGAACAAGAAAAAGGGACTCTGGGAGCGTCCCAACGGCGGCAAGACAATCCGTATCCCCTTGAACTATGACGGGCAGGAAGGCGGTTTCTACAGCAAAACATCTACCCTTTCCAGTGATGACCGCGAGGCAATCAATGCGGCATTTTTTCGCTGGAAGCACGCTTAACAACATAGGCGCACTGCTGAATTAATATGGCAAAAGCAAAATGGACAGAAGAGGAAATGCAAATCCTCAAAGAAAAATATGGGACAATTTCCAATAAGGAATTGGCAAAAATAATGGGACGCTCAAAACAAGCAATTCAACATTTAGCACACCGCTTGAATATAACAACCTTGAAAGTTGCTAATCACAAGCATTGTGTTGATTGCGGGACTTTATTGAGTCGTGCAGCTATTTACAAAAAAAGTGCTGAACGATGTGTTTCATGCGCCAACAAAAAACGTAGCAAGGAAGGCCATCATAATTGGAAGGGTGGTGTTGCTCCTTTGCGGCCATTAGTCCAGATACTTCTTAAACCCGCATGGATTATACCGATCATGCAGCGTGATAATTTTACCTGTCAATTTTGCGGAAAAAGAGGCGGAGATATGAATGTTCATCATATCCTCCCCTATCGAAAAATAAGAGATAAGGTCATCAAAGATAATCCCGAAATCAACCAGAGGACATTTGAAGGTAAAAAAATATTGTCCCTGAAAATTGTTGAGGCTCATAATTTGAGTTACGGAATCACTCTTTGTATCCCTTGCCATAAATACATTCACAGTGAAACAGGCGGTGAATTGCTGGGAACTCCTAATGTCTTAGTTGCAGACATGGACAATCAGCAGCCAAGCCGAGCGAATGTGCTTAATTTTGTAGCTCGGAAGGTTCACAGACTAATCGGTGAGGATGCACAATCCAATAAGCCGGACACGAGTGCCGCCCACTCTATCTCTTTGAGTGAAGATATAGTCGGAACTTGTAGGTAACTACAAGAAGTAGAAAATAAAATGTTCTACGCTAACACATTGTATGGAAATTCCACCGTGCATCGTATTGATGAACTGGAAAATGCCGGACCTTATGCGGAAGTCCAGCTGGTCAACGCCAAAATCGAAGGCGCCCAGAAAACAGTCCGCAAGAAGATAGCCGAACAGCTTTATTCAGCTGTTACTGATACTGCGGAAGAGTTGACCGGCCTGTTGTCATTAACTGCCGGCTCGGCCTCAGTTGCCTATGGCGGCATTGCTGAAAACGATTTGGTGGCGCAGGATGCTTCAAAACCTTGGAGTGCTGAATCTACCACGACAACCGAAGCTATTGCTCTGTCGGTTATCCGCACCTTACGTAGTTCGGTCAAAATCAGCTCCGGCGCCGGCGGCAAACCGGATATTGGCGTCACCACGGAAACCTTGTTCAATATCGTTTCCGGCATCCTGCAGGTACAGCAAAGATTTACTGAGGATAAGGACACCGCAAAGGCCGGATTCACCAATCTTGTTTTTGAAGGAATGATCTTGGCCGCTGACGATTATTGTCCGAGCGGCGATTTGTTTGTCCTGAACAGCAATCATGTCGGCTTCGCCATTCACAAGGATGGTTATTTTGCCCGCGATCCGTGGGGCAACCTGACCGTAACCGGTGTGCCGGCTAAATCAATGAAAATTTTCTGGGATGGCAATTTGGTTTGCAGCAACCGTAAGGCCCACGCAGTACACACCAACTTGTCTTAACCTTTAACCCTTTAAACAGGCCGGACGTTTAATCCGGCCTGATCCATGATGGAGGAATTAATTATGGGAAACTTTTGCGCACCAAAGAAGATTACAGGATGGAATCAGGGTATATATCAGGAATCAGTAACGCAGAAAGAAATGCTGGGAACTGTCCGCGAGTTAATAGATGGCCGTACATTCGCTTACGCCAAAAATGGCGCGAGCGCTTTGGCGGCTGCCAAGCTCACTCAGGGTGCCGTTTGGCAGGTTAACCAGTTGGCACAGGCAGTAAATACGGCGGCGATTGGGGATACTTCCCTTACTGTAACCGTAACCAATGCAGTAACTGCCGATCAGTATAAAGATGGCTTTATTTGGGCTTCCGATGACACCGGAGAGGGCAATATTTATGAAGTTCTTAGTAATACGGCGGCCTCTGGGGGTGGGGATTCAGTTTTTTATTTAAAAGACCGTATCCGCGTAGCTTTTGCTGCCGCAACAACCGTTACGATGTACGCTTGTTTGCAGAACGGCGTTATTATTTGCCCGACAACGTTGACGGCGGCGCCTGCAGGCGTTCCTTTGATTCCGGTAACAGCAGCTTATTACTTCTGGAATCAGGTCAAAGGCCCTTGCCCGGTACTGATTGATGGCACCGTGGCTATCGGCGAAGAGGTAGCACCTTCCAATGGTACGGCCGGGGCAGTTGAGGCTTTGGTTCACGCAACCACGTTTGATACTACCGTGGGTGTCGCTATGACTGTTGACGCAACAACCGAATACGGCCTTATCAATCTGGCTATCCCGGGTTATTAAACCATTCAATCGGGGGCGTCTGGGAGGTTCCATTGCTTTTCTCCTCCTGGGCGCTCCCACAAACATAGAAAGAGGTAAGAATTATGGCTTTTACAGCTACTAAAACCGGCGAGCATGTAGTCGGTGATCTTCGCATGACAAGAGGAACGTACGCCAATTCCGGCGGAACGACTGGCGGAGACATCAATACCGGACTGCATCAGTGCGTGGATATGAAATTAACGGCAAGCGGATCTTCAATCGTTGCTGATACTCCGACAATAAATGAAACATTCCCTGTGAATGGAAGTGCGGTAACAATAATCACCACGGCGAACACCGCCGGGACATGGATAGCATTCGGTTATTAAAGGAGGAATATAGACCATGACAATATCGGTCACAAGTAATGAATATTCGGTCTTTGGCAACAAGGCTATCGCTTTGGCCGATGTTGCGTTTGATTCCTCTTACCCAACGGGAGGCGAATCTTTTGACCCGGAAACTCTTTTTGGATTGCACGATGTATCCCTGGCCTTATTTGAGTCACAGCAGGGTTATTCTTTCCAATATGATTACACCAACAAGAAAATCAAGATATTTGCTCCCGCTCCCCCTATCGTTTACGAGGAAAAGCAGACACCTTCCAGTGATATTGTGACCACCAATTACCCCGCCGCTTTCTTTATCAATGCTACCCGAACCGGTAACAACAAGAAATTCCGATCAACCGGTATTGCTTTGGCCTCTTTGTCGGACGATGAAATTTGTCTGGCTGAACAGATGGCCGCCGGCGAACGCACACAGTTGACCGTCAAGGATTATGATCGGCTGGCGGGTGATGGCGCATTTACCGGTGGAACGACGAATTGGACATTTGACGCGGCTCCCTGGACATACGGAACAAACAAACTGGCAAAAGATGCTGATGGGACAAACACATTGACCCATGACACGTTCGCTGCCGTTATTGGCCGCACTTATCGGCTGTCTTACACGATATCCAGCTGGACGGTGGGAACAGTAACGCCAACTCTCGGCGGAGTGGCCGGTACTGCGGTGGGCGCTGATGGCACTTATACCGAAGAGATTACGGCAACGACCACAGATGGGTTGGTGTTTACGCCGTCCAATACTTCCCGTTTCACGATTGATTCAATCACAGTCTACGATCTTTCTGAACCTGTTTATCTGACCTATGTTACCCAGGCATGGAAGGACGTTTGGGATAATCTGGTGCAGGACGAAGAAGTTGCCGTAGCGACTACGGAAACAAGTCTGGCCAATGCACCAATGGCAATTATGTATGCTGACCGGACGAGCGCAACGGCAAAAGCACTGACTTTAATTGATGAAGATGACACCGCGGCATCAGGTGAAATAGCTTTTTATTTTAGTCATGCCGCAGATAATATTAAAGCCGTGCATGCTGACGAAAACAACAAAACGGTAAAAATAACCTACCTGAAAAAACCCGCCAGTGGATTCTTGTGTGACAGGCAATTCGAGAATGAAGGCGCGACGAAAGCTGGCGGAGATCCCTACACCAACACATTTGATTACCCCATTCTGATCTGGGCTTATACCGGGCAGGTTCCCATCAACGGCGGCGCTACTCAACGGCTTATTGATTATGCCGGTACTCCGGCCGCAGGTGAAGCTGTCATTGATTGGTTTACACCAGGAGCAAGAGGGGCAGGCGCACCGGCTACGGGAACCGTTATCGGGACAAAGAGTGATGTTACGGCCACAGGTGCGGGAGTTTGGGGAACAATTAACGAAATCCAAAACCTGCAACCCCTGGAAATCAAGGATGGCGTCGATCTTTCGGGCATATCAACCCGGCTGATGCTCATCGGGGTATAAGGAGAAAGAAAAAATGAAACGATTTTCCTTAATCATAGCAATATTAATGTTTTTGTTTGTCCCGGCGTGTCTCTGGGCGGCGGGGTCCTCGTGCGTTATCACGTACAGCAATACCGTACCGGTAGAGAAAATAGTTTTTACCTGCACGGGTGATGACGCGAATGGAACTTTTCCGAGCGTAGAAACCAAATCACTCCACGGCTGGATATTGGCAGTTGAAACCAATCCCGGCAGCACCGGTCCGACGGATAATTATGATATCGTTTATAATACCTCAACGGGTGTGGATGTTATGGGCGGCAATACCATGAACCGGGATGTAGCCAACACCGAACGGGCAGTTCCTGCGGTATCGGGATGGGTGGATGGAACGATTACACAGGTCGTCACGAATGCGTCTGTCAATTCAGCTACGTTTACCAGTACGATCTGGTTCTGGAGGCAAGAATAATGAAGAAATATATCCTCTCTGTTCTCGTATTGCTTTTTGTGGCGACACAAAGTATCGCCGCCGGGCCTCCGCCATTTATTTTACCGCCGGCAGGGGCGGCAACTACCCTTGAAGGCCACGCAGCGAGTTATTTTCAGGTTGCTCATGCGGCTCTTTCGAGTATTGGGGGTCTAACCGAGAGTGCTGGAGGTTTTCCTTACTTTACGGCAGATGACACATGGGCAGTTCTGGGGATAGGAACAGCTTATCAGATATTGCATGTTAATTCTGGCGCAACGGCTCCCGACTGGACTTCTACATTAGGATCGTCTTCAACCAGGCTAACAATGGGTTATTTTACTAATCTGGAAATTACCAATTCCCCCACGGTCAATGGCACTGCTTTGTCGGCTCTTTATCAGCCACTTGATTCCACTTTAACCGGGCTGGCAGGTATTGCAATAACGGTTGATGGAGATAATGTAACATTTCCTGGTGCGATTATTACAACTGCGACTGATGGTAGCAGAAAATTAGCGGTGCTTGCGAATACGGTAGGTGTTGACGCTACTTCTGACGCATTTGAACTATACCCGGATAGCGACGATCTGTGGAAGTTAAATCAGCATGGAACTGAGTATACTTTTGTTCTTAATGGCCTTGCTTCTACAAATTTGATTATTCCTTCATCGAACTCCGATCCCGAAACTACAACTGGTACAATTAAGCATGACTCCACTGACACTAATGCTGCATCGGATGGATCAATTAAAGTATTTACCGGAAATCACGTAAATACTCTTGTCAGCGCAACGGCTGTTGCTGATGATTCCTATACGATTATTACTAAAACAGAGTATATCCCCATAGCATACGCTGAAGATGGGGCTGCGGCTCCTGCGGCTGCGTCAGTGTGGGCTGATACGCGCAAAGCAAAAATAAGAGTGTTTGCGGCTGATGCAGACGATGATGTTGAAATTCATTGGATGGTACCCGATGATTATGTTGGCGGCATTAAATTTAGGGTTGTTGGGTTTGTAGATAACGCGACGGCTCCGGCAAACACAGAAACGGTTATTTTGAATTTAGCGGGATGTTCTGTTGGAAATTCTGATGATGGTGGTTGTACGCTTGGAACAGGGGTTGATTCAACGTTCACTGCTGATGCCACTTATGCACAACACGATAGATGGTCGTCCGCATGGTCAAATGAAATTACAGTAACTAATATTGTCGCTGGTGAAAGCGCCATGTTAAAACTTTTTAGGGACGTAGATGATACGTACGGGCAGGGCATTGGCGTTGCTGGTATAGAAATCAAATACAAAGCCAGAGTCTTAATGGCAGATAGGTACTAAATTAAAGCTTGGAACTAGCTATACCGATAGATATATTAAGTCTATATCAAAAGATATAGATTAATCCAGATAAAGGGGTAGGGGGTAATATGAAAAGTAAAAAACAAAAGTTATTTAACAGTTTTGTGGTGGTTGGGAATGAAGCAAATTTAAAAAATAAATTGTTCGGCAAAACATCACACATAAATTGTACCTTATTAATCATTCTCTTTATCGCATTAGCATTTCCTTGTTTATGCTTTGCAGAAGATATTTACATTGCTCAAACTTCTACTGGTTCAAGTACAGGTGTGGCCTGCGCTAATGCTCATGGTTCCGATTGGTTCAACAATGAAAGTCATTGGGCTAATCCGAAACAATCTGGTGCGATAGGCCCAGGAGATACTATCCATTTATGCGGGACAATCAGTACTACCCTTAGACCCCGAAATAGCGGCTCATCCGGTTCACCTATAACGATTTTGTGGGAAACCAATGCGAAACTAAGCCAGCCCGCAGCGACGCTTATCTTTGCGCAAGACTTAGCATATATTATTTTTGATGGTGGTACTAACGGTATCATTGAAAACACTGACAATGGTGATGGATTGGGAAATCAACTGGGTACGGCGGGAATTTATGCAAATGGTTCCTCGAATATGGAAATAAAAAATCTAACCTTCCAAAATATATATGTTAAAAACGGTTTGGGCAACACACCAGATTTGACTGTAGGGGGCGCGATTTATTTCAACAAAACTGGCAATAATGTATTGATTCACGATAATACTTTTCATGATGTTTGCTGGACTGTAATAGTTGGATCATTAACCCCCGTTACCGGATTTAAGTTCTATAATAACAATCTTTATAATTATGATCATGGTGTGGCAGGATTGTGCAATTTAAACGGTGCAAGTATATATAACAACCACTTCGGAACAACAGCAAAATGGGATACGACTTCAAATGAATGGCATCACGATGGTATCCACGTCTTTTTTGACTCAACTGGTTCAGTATCCGATGTGAATATTTACAACAATCTATTTGATGGAGATTGGGGAATTAATAACACGGCCCATATATTTCTTGAGTGTGATTGGTCACACTCAAATATCAATGCTTGCAGCGGATTCAATATTTATAATAATGTTTTTATCCAGTATCCTGGCAACTATTTGAATAATGGGTTTTTGGTGGCTAAAGGACTGGATTTTTCTATTTATAATAATACGTTTTTGGGGTCAGGCGTCACAAATAGTACAGCAATCATATCACAGGGATCAGGTACCGCGTTTAAAAATAACATTGTAAGCGGAGTCACGACTTTTGTTAATTTCACGAATCTTGCTGCTGGGGGATTAAACAATAATTTATACGCGAATCACACAAGCGGAGGCACTTACCCATATGGACTAAATGGTACAGGTTATACGAGTATTGCTGCATGGAAAACGGCTACAGGGCAAGATGGAAATTCTTCTCAGGTGGCGGATGCACAACTTGATGTAAACGGTTACTTATTATCAGGTTCTCCCGCAATCGGTGCCGGTGCAGAGTTATCAACATATTTTACTACGGATAAAAGTGGTTCCTCCCGTCCTCAAGGTTCTGCATGGGACATCGGCGCGTACGAATACACATATGAAGGAGCTAAACAGAAATTCACCGGAAACATAATGATTGGCGGGGCTGGCTTATTTAATTAGGAGGACAAATGGGAAAGATAAAGAGAATATTTTTAGCAATATTGCTTCTACTGGTCACCTGCAACGGGTGGGCGGCAACGTATTACGTCAAGACAGGCGGCAATGACTCAGCAGCCGGAACTTCTGATGGTACGGCATGGGCGCATTGTCCGGGGATGGTTGGCTGGTCGGGAGCAGCTATACTAGCGCCAGGAGATACGATTAAATTCCGCTCGCAGGATTCATGGAATGCTAGTGATAGTTTTTTAATGATTTCTACTGCAGGAACTACGGGGTCAAGAATAACCTATGACGGTTCTTCATATGGTACAGGGACAAAAGCTACTTTTCTAGTTACCGGTAGATCATCTTTATATGCTGTTGTGCAAATACGCGTAAGCAATATAACTTTTACCGGATTCAAAGTTGATACTAACAAGTTTCCGTTAAGCGGGATTGCCGTTGGTTATTCCAGTCCATCGCCTGCTGGAGATATAGAAAACATAACTGTCAGTGAATGCGAAGTTACTATGGGCCAAACCGAGGACGGTTGGGTAGTAACTTCTCCTTATGACGGGCTAAAATATATAAGCAGATGTTCCAGTTCTAACGGTTGTACGTCTACGCCTCGTCCGGGAGACGGTGTTAATTGGAGTTATTATTGGGATTTATATGAGGGTGACAGATCGGCGGATTGCACATGGTCTGTTTCCGGCACGTATTTTGGCAGGGAATGGTATTATTCTTCCATCCGTCGGCGCGTGGAGGTATTACAAGCAGCAATATTCTTATAGAGAATAATTATGTCCACGATGTTGGGCATGAGGGGATTCCGGCGTATCCTCAATGGGGGTCATATGTAAACTCAATTGATGGTATAGTTATAAGGGGAAACAGGGTTATAAATACCGGTCAGGCGCTTACGACATTGAAAAGTCAAACCACCGGAGAGTATACCAGAACGGACGCGGTAGAACGCAAAAGTTGCATTGATCTGGTGAACGATGTGGACAACGCTACCATTGAGTTTAATTATTGCGAAAACGGCGGTGTTTTAACGATTGGAGCTTACAATTACGACTGTCCGGGTGAGTGTAATCAATACGCGGATAACTACACTATAAGATATAATATTTTGAAAAATACTATTTTCGCCATTAACGCAGCCGGAAATCATAACATGACTGGCTATGGATCTTTTTATGGAAACTTATTGATGGAATGCTACGTATCTTGGGGAGGTAACGACTTTAACTCAAAGTCGCATAAAATATATAATAATACGATTTATGTTACCACTACACACGGTGTTTATCACACCGATGCGTGTTATAACCAAGAAAATGTTGAGTTCAAAAATAACATAATCTATCAAAACGGTGCTAGCGCGGGATATTTTAATATCAAAGACCAAAGTGATTGCATGGTTCCATCGCAAAAAAGTAATAATTTGTATTATCGAAAAATAGGTACTACTGCGGTAGACGGAGGCGCTTCTGATTATACAATAGCTCAAATCGCCGCAGGATTGTATGACACTAATGCCAAAACCATCGATCCGTTTTTCACAGGTGGCGATCTTCCAACAGGGTTCACCAACAACCGTCCTAACACCAATTATTTTCTGCCGGAGACAGGCAGTCTGGCATATTATAACGGCACGGCGACATTGACCCCGACAGTGGATATCCGGGGCTATCCATATTCCCGTTCATCTCCTGCCATCGGCGCGTATGAGCGGATACTAGGGAATCCGGCGAACATCGGCGCTGTAGGGGCGACTGCGCGGCCTGGTGTCGGAGCTGCGGCAACAATAGGGAATTAAAAAAGGAAAATTATCAAATGACATTCGATTTCAACACCGGCATTCTTACTGTGATTCTTGTTCTCGTGGCCTGGGTAAAAGCTGATCTGGCCAGTGTATGGAAGCGACTCAACAACCATACGCACGTTGTCGAGTGTGATGATAAAAACTGCAACGTAAAAATGAACGGCGTTGTTTTGAAGGGGGAATGATGAAAAAACTCATTGTCTTATTTTTAGCTTTGGCCTTATTCGGCTGTGCTCATGCCCGGTATCAGGACGGTAGCAGAGTTGCCGAATATACCAGCTTGTGCCGGACAGCGGATGTTATCAATGTGGATCTTAATCAGGGCACGGTGAAGGTTGAAGGGCAGAAGATAGACGCGAAAGTGCTTGAGGCAATCACGCAGTTTTTAAAGGCGATACAATGAAAACGCAAGTCAGAGGCACAATAAAGATCGAACGGATGCCAGGATGCAGTCTTGTCCGTACAATCGCGCCTTTCCCGTTCTATTCGGCGATTCTGAAACGCTGGTCGGAGATTCCCCTGGGCTTTATCTACGATGAGGAGTCCGTTCCTGTTTTGCGCGGCACGAACCCCGAAGCCGGTGCAATCCATGATTACCTCTGCCGCAAAGACAGTGATCCGGTCGTGGATAAACTGACGGCGGCACTGGTATACAGAGAATTTATCGCATATTACAATTCAATAGAGCCGCAGCAGACCAACAAAATCAAAGCATATCTCAATTCCGTTTACGATTATATCAAGATGCGGATTAAGCCGGACGCCGTTATCGTCGCGCCCGGTTATTTCCATAAATTGCCGGTAATGGCGACGCTGGAACAAGTACAGAAGGCATTATGATTTACACAAACCAATGGCTTATTGAGCTCATTAAAGAAAACTGGATGGGGATGATACTTTTTTATAGTATTACCCGTGCAATGTTCCCGAACAGCAAAATATTAACAGCTATCGGGGAATCTTTTTCAAATCTTTTTCCTGTTTTCAAGAAAAAAGGGGAATCACCATTACCGCAATAAGGAGTTATTAAGCATGTCAACAGTAGCCGACATTATGGATGAGCTGCAAGACCGGATTCCACAGGAACGTATTGGTTCTCTTTTCCCGGCCATTAATCGGGCAATCGGATTGTTATCTAAACGCCTTTACCTGTTAGATTCCGATTTAATTATCGGAGATTTGGAAGTCGATATTTATGCCCAACAGACCTACACGGCAAGCTCTATTGCCTTTGTGGATGGGAAAAGCGAGGCGGTTGACACCATCACTGACACGGCTTCTCAGTTTGTTGCCGAGGAATTTGACGTTGACATGCCGATAAAAACCAATTGTGCCGGCAACGAAGGACCGTTCCGCATTACGGCCGTTGCCGTCGGGACTCTCACTTTAAGCGCTGATTCATCCGTAACAGCACAGGCCGCCGGATCTTCCTATACTATTACCTCACAAAATGACTTCGGGTATTTACCGGATGACTTCGGCGGTTTGATCGACAAGCCCTATGTTGTTGGCTATCAATACCCGCTGGAACCGTTGCCGAGCCAATATGTCAAGATGGCCTATCTAAGTTCCACCGGAGTGAATACGGGAACACCGACCTATTACCAGGTCAAAGGCGGCAAATTGCACATTATCCCGGCCACAGGTTCAGACATTGTTATCGGCGGGGATTATTACAAGAAGCCTGTCAAGTTGACAATGATGGATGATATTCTGCCTTTTGACGGGATGCTGGATGATGCCCTGGCGGAGTATCTTTTGCAGGTTCTGGCCGGCGGTGTTTCGATTGCCGATGACAGTCTGAAAATACTTTTATACGACGCCGTTGATCTGATTGCCAAAAAACGGCCAAAGAAAGCGGCGCCAAAAGTACCGCGAGGCATACCATGGGGGGATTTATAAGCCATGTCTGCACCGACTGCTCCATCTTCGACGACAATTTGCACTGAGGCATTAACCCGGTTTCTGAATGGCGGCACACCCGCCGCTGCGGACATTACCCGGGCAATTAATTACGGGCTGGAGAAAGTGAAACGGGACATTATGACCTTTGGGAAAACATGGCGCCCGTTGATTACCACCAGCTATGATATAACCGCGGCTGGTGTATCCCATTACGCCAATCCGAGCGACTTTGAAGGTGATCTGTCTATCGGTTTGATGACTGGTGATCATACCGGCGCATTAGGCGTCGTAACCAGTTCCTCTAAAGTCACCCTGGCCGCCACTGAAGATGCAACGGAAGCCGAAGCCGAAGGGAAATTGTTGTTGATCACATCCGGTACGGGAGTTGACCAGGCGCAATTAATCAGTGCGTACAATGCGACAACAAAGGTTGCTGATCTCAACACTGCTTACGGGACTTTGCCGGTCACGGGCGACGGTTACATGATTGTCAACAGTATTACCGATCTGACCAAAATCGGTGTGGGGCTTTATGACCAGTTCCAATACCCGGGAAAAGCGGGGACACCCAAAAGATATGCTTTTGTCCCGAATGATACCGTTGGACAGTTGGCCTTGCAGCCTGTTCCCAATGCTGTTTTCGGAATTAGGAGAAAATATTACGCCGATTTGATGAAGGTGGACACCGCAGGGACGCTTTATTCTACGCTCTTGCGTCGGTGGGCGGGGCTTTTCGAGCAAGGTGTTTATGTCTGGAAGCTCTCGGAAGATGATGACCGATACACTGAGCAAAATAATATTTATCAGGCCATGATTTTAGCGACTATGGGGACAGATTTAGATGGTTTTGACGCTACTAAGGCCGCAAAAGCAATGCAAGGACAGGGTTAGTTATGGCTTACAAAGGAAATACCGACCGAATCCCATGCAGCAAGGGTGGATTGACCGGCGCCAAAAACATAGATGATATTCCTAACCACATGATGGTTTATCCGTCCCGTAATATTAATCTGGAAAAGAACGGGCGTCGCAAGCGGGGCGGCACGACTCTTTTGCTTAGTTCTGCCTATGCCGGTGCGCCGAAGATTTTGGGGCTTTACCATGCTTATTTCGGAGATAGCACGGATGGTTTTATTCTTGCCGCCACAGCAGATGGAGATTTATACAAGGATGATACCAATAAGATCGCTACAGGAATGGGTGCAGTTATGCCTTGGTCTTTTGAAATGGGAGAGGACAAGGTTTTTATCGCCGATGGAATTAATATTCCTAAAGTCTGGTCTGGTTCGGGAAGTGCAGCGGCCATTTCTGAACCTGCAGCGGATTTTTCTACCAGCCCACCTTTTCAATTAATGGTTCACAGCCGGGGGGCGTCTAAAAGAATGTGCGCCCTGAATGAGCATGGAATTTATATGTCCGCTTCGCATGCCAGTGCCGGGGACATGGAAAAGTTCAGCACTGGCGCTGAGGCGATGTTTGTCGAAACCGGAGATGGTTATGGGTTGGTCGGCATGGTGGAATTTGGCGAAGATATTTTCCTATTTGGCAAGAAAAAGGCGTACCGGGTGGATGATTCCAGCCTGGATACTTCTGAATGGGGTTACGATCCGGCACAGTGGGAAGGTGGAGCGGCCAACTGGCGATTGATTATCAAAACGCCCAATGATGTTGTGGTCATGGCTGATGATGGCGAAATATACAGCATTACTTCGGTCAGTGCCTACGGCGATTACAAACAGGCGTCTTTGACTCGCAATAGCTGGATGCACGATTGGATTAAGGATTATGTGAAATTGACGGAAATAGACCAATTTCACGGGCAATATGATCCGGCACTGAGAGCGATTTTTTTCTGGGTGGTGCGAAACGGGCAGACCTCAGTTGATACGGCGCTCGTTTATTTTATTGACCGTTCCCCGGAAGAGGCCTGGATGGTTCACGATAATCAAACGGCTGATTCAGGATATAAGGCCGCCTGTTCCTGTAATGTCAAACAGATTTCCGGCCCGCACATGATATTTACCGGCGATTACAAGGGGCAGATTTGGAAATTGAACCAGGCCAACCGTAGCGACAACAGTAACGGTTATTATGCCGGTTTTCGCACTCCGAATATATCCATTGATGACCCCCGCCTAAACAAACATTTTAATGCTGGACGTATCTTAATGTCTCCGATGGGGCTGTATAATTTAACGGCAAAATGCTGGATTGATGGTGTACTGGCGAGTTCACAGGATGTGAGTATGGATGGTGGTTGTGCTGTTCTGGGAACATTTCTTTTAGATACTGACACCCTTGGCGGAGAAGCAATTATTGATACGTCTTTCAAGATTGGGAAGGTCGGGAAGCGCATCCAATATGAGTTTTTTAACAGCACAGCCAATCAGGATTTTTTTATTTCCGGTATTATGACTGACTGGAAACCAACCGGCAACAAACAGTAGGAGTTTAAACAATGGCAGGCGGGTTATTTGCGAGAGTTAAAACATGGGCGGCGGAAGTTCTGACTTATTCCGATCTCAATACTGAGTTTGACAACATCATTAACAATTTTATTCCCTCTATGATGGATGATTCGTCGGCCACAGAAGCATTGATGCAGGCCACAACAGATCCGTACCCGGCCAGTGTCGCTTCTTTGGCTACCTCACTGGAAGGTGAACTAAAAAGAATCCGTTATATCCTGCAGCAGATCACCGGAGAAACATACTGGTATGTTGATCCCTCCGGAAAAAACTGGTTGCCGCGGGTGGCGGCAGGCGGCACAGCCGACGCAATCACTGCCGATTTTACTCCCAACATTACCCTTTCTGACATGATGACCGTGGCCGTGGTTGCGGGTGCAGCCAATACTACAACAACGCCGACCTTTGCACCGGATGGCTTAACGGCGCATACAATTGTAAAACGTGGTGGCAATGCTTTAGCAGCAAATGACATAGCAGGGGCCGGTCATGTTATCCTGCTCTGTTACAATCTGGCAAACACCAGATGGGAACTACTTAACCCTGCAACTTAATTAAGAGGTTTATTATGGCACGTATAAAAGTATGGTTGGATGGCGAAATTCTTACCGCTTCTGACTTAAATGCTGAATTTGATAATGCTCTGGCAAGTTCATTGACACCAGATACACTTGACGATGTGTCTGGCAATTTAGTGGAGATGCAAGCGGTCGCTGACCCTTATCCGGCGGGTGCGGCTTCTTTGGCCACAACAATGCGGGGGGAAATTCAACGCCTGCGGTATTTGCTTAAACAGATAACCGGGAAAAGTGAATGGTATATTGACCCCGATACAACATTAACGGCCATTGCTGCGGATTATGTTCACGCGGCATTATTTGATGCCAATACAATCTTGGCCTCCAATGCTGATGATACCCCAGCAGCGGTTACAGTATCCGAAAAGAGCGTTGTCGGAAGGAAAACGGGTGGCAATATCGCTGCACTTACGGTTTCCGAAGTCCTTGATTTTATAACAAGTTCCACAACTGGCGATGCTTTGATGCGGGGAACAAGTGAATGGGAAAGATTCTCAATTATTGGTTTGGTCGCGCCATTTCCTATTGGAACTCCACCAGTTGGATGGTTAGAATGTGATGGCTCTTCTTTATCAAGAACTACTTATGCTAATCTTTTTGCGGTCTTGGGAACAACTTATGGCAATGCCGATGCTTCTCATTTTTACTTGCCTGATTATCGTGGTCAATTTCTCCGTGGTTGGGCGCATGGACAAACGACTGACCCAGATAAGGCAAGTAGAACTAACCGGGGCGATGGGACTGGTGGTGATGTTGTTGGAGCAAAACAAACATCGCAAGTAGTGGCTCACGATCATGGAAGCACAGGATCGCATAGCCATACAACAACTTTTTCTTCGGGGAGTGAAGGAGGTTTATTTTCGACATACGGTAGTGTATATGCCGGAAATTACTTAATAGTATCTACTATTAACCCTCCCACATCTAGTGCTGGTAGCCATACACATACATCGGTTGGCGGAAATGAGAACAGGCCAATAAATGTCAATGTCATGTATTGCATAAAATATTAAGGGGTTTAAATATATGAATTTATTTCATTTTTCTCCAACTGAACCACATGAATATCAAGGGTATACAGAAGCAAAAATAGATCCTTTGGAAACAAAAACGCAGGGCAGAACTGTTTATTTATTGCCAGCGAATGCAACATTTAAAGAAGTGCTGCCAAAAAAGGATGGTTTTGTTATCTGTTATCAGAAAGATGATTGGTTGTATTTTGAAGATCATCGGGGCGAAACAATTTATTCCAAATCCGATGCAACCAGTAAAGTAATAACTGAAATTGGCGTAATTCCCAACGGTTACACCTCGTCCGTTCCTTGCGCGTTTCCAATATGGGATGAAAAAGTGGCAATATGGATTGAAGATTCCGAGACAAGGACGAGCAAGGAGGCAGCCGATCAATCTGCCGAACAGGAAAGGCAGAAAATACTGCTTAAAACTGCCGCCCAATTATCCTTAGACAAATCAGATATTACTTTGCTGAGATGTTTTGAAAATTCAATTGTTGTACCTGAAGAATGGCGACAATACCGCATTGATTTGAGGGCAATAGTCTCAGAAATATCAAAGGTAGCAGAATTACCGGCAAGACCGGAATATCCTAAAGGAACATAATTTAAATAAGGGAGATCGCAAAGTAATGATAACCAAATTGCAGCTCTATCGTCCTCATCTATATTACAAGATTTACCGTGCCTTGCAGGATGAAGGGTGGTCTGATGCTGAAATGTATTTCGATAAGGACATTACTTACGTTTTGCCAGAAGGATTTTTCACTTTCCGAATTGAACATGGCGAAGTCGTCTTGATTCATTTACTGGTCTGGCCGGAAAAACGGGGCAGACTTAAACATATTGTCGCTTTGTACCGGGCGTTCCAATTTATTTTATTATCATTGAATGAAATCACTTTTATTGCTACAGTAGATCAAAGTAGAGATTATTTTTATTCTTTCTTGCAATGGGTGGAACAGGGAAAACAATTAATTCCTTACGCCAAAGACGCACAGGGAACAAGTTATTATCGGGTTACACTACGGAGGTAAAACAGTGAAAATTTACACATTGCTCAAAATTGATATTGAATCCGGTCAAATTGATGATGAAATTTCATTCGAATATGATGGCCTCATTGCTGAGTGCAAAGGGAATACCACCGTAGCCGCAACGCCGAAATCGGCAGAGGAAATAGAATTAGATAGGCAGCAGGTCGCATTATTGAAACAGCAGGTTGCCGATAATGACGCCTATCGAAAATATACGGAAGAAATGGAGCCATTTACACTGGAATCAATGGGGTATGAACGCGATTCCAGCGGGAAAATAATCAAGACCGGGTTGGCCAAAGCGCAAGATGCTATGACCGCTCACCAACTGGCTATTTCCGGTTATGATACCAGTGGGAACAAACTCACCGAAGATCAGATGTTGGCGGAAATGTCCGACACGGAGAAAATGGACTATGAAACCAACAAGGCATCTAAAGAGCGTTTGCTCAAGGCGTACAAAGGCGAACTCGATATTTCTCCGGCACTGGAAAAGGAGCTGACTTCGCAGGAAACACAGGCCAAAGAAGCCCTAATGCGAAAACTCGGCACGAACTGGATGACCTCAACCGCTGGCCAAAACGCCATGAAGAATCTGCAAGAAAAGAACTCTCTTATCAGGGAAGAAGCCCGGCAGGGCATTATTTCCTCTGGCGAAGGCATTAACGAAGCCAGAAACAACAATACATTATCGACAAATGCTAAATATTCCAATTTGATTAATTTGATTTCTGGTACGGGCAACGATAAATTGTCCCGGATGATGGGTTATGGTAATATGTTAAAAGGAAATGCGGGTAATGCTTTTGAAAATTCCCTGAGCTTGTCCAGCAAATACGCTTCGGAGCGGGCGAACCAGCAGAATTTAAGAATGACAGAAGCTCAAAACGCCGCGAATAGAAGCACATCAACGACGAACACAGCGATAAGCGGAGCTGCAACGGCAGCAGCGGCGGCGGCGGCGGCGGCTTAATAATCAGAGGAGAGAGTAAGGTGAAAGAAAAAATCGAGGAGACAAAAGCAATATTAAAAATGATCACCAAAGAATACCACAAACCCATTATCTATTCTGGGTTAGGCAAAGATTCTATCTGCGTTATTCATTTAAGCCGATCATTGGGATTTAATTGGCCGATTATGTTTCATCGTGATCCGTTTTTTCCTAAAAAATACCGTTATGCCAACAAGATAATTGAGTTATGGGACTTGGAATGTCATGATTATCCAGCCCATGATACCAGCGTTTTTTATCGCAACGACACATTTGAGGTTACACGCCATTTTCAGGTCGGGGCAGGAGATATGATTTTATGTGCTATGTTGTATGAACCAGACGAATACATAGAAGGGCAGTATTTATGCGCCTTAAAAGATATCTACCTACAGCCTCTCGGGACAAGCGAGTTCGTATGGGACGTGGGAATCCAGGGACATCGAAAGGCAGAAAGCAAGCCGCATAGTGGACACAAACCAAACCGGCTGCAGTGGGTCTGCAAACAGTTTCTCGGCAGTATTGATTTCTTTCAGCCTTTAAGAGAATGGACGAATCAGGATGTTTATCAATATATTGTTGATAATGGAATTCCCATTAACACAGACGTTTACGATGTAAAAGACGGAGAATTGATCCCAAAGATTGACAGCACATATAATCCAGATCGACGCCCAGCGTGTTTTGACTGCATGAAACCGGACAATCCGAAGGTTGTATTTTGTCGGAAACGTCAATGCACGGTTAATAATGTTTGGGAAGATTTGCGTAAAACAGTCATGCCAACCGATTACCCGAACTATCAGGAAGAAGATGAAAAAGGAGAATAAACCATGCCGTTTCAACCGCCACATTACGAATATCCATTGCAGACAACATTTAAAGATCCTGCTGGTTCGGCTATCAAAGGAATTTCACAGGGGTTGGCTTTATATGCCCAATTTCAAGGCGCGAAGAAGTTGTCAAATCAAGACCAACTCACTCAGGACATCGGCATGGTGCACGATAAGACGCAGGCGGAAATCGCCGCCTTAGAGAAGCCCACAGAACCGGCTTTGACCAACGTGCAGACACCGAATCAGGACGAAACTATCAAAAAGATGATGGTTGCTGATCAGACGGTGCAGAATAACGCAGTGCCTGGATTAGCGACGTACAATAATAGCCAGGCGCAAACAACGGGAGCGTCGCAGATTGCCTCCGATCCCAGGTTGGGAGCTGCGCCGCAGCAGCAGGCAGATGTCCCTTTAGCCAATGTCCAAACAGAAAAGGCCATTGCCAACAACGAAGCGGCCAGGATGAAATATGATAAAGACATGGCTGATTATCAAGGTAAGGTCATTGAATTGCGCTCCAAAATGGCAAATAACATTATTGATTTGCATTACAAGCATGGCTTTCCGGAAGAAGCACAGAAGATGGAAAGCAAATACATCGAACAGGCGGCCAATGTCGCCAAGTTTATTGACCCGAAATTAGCGGAAAAGGTCTGGAACAATAGTTCTTTGGCTGAAAAATGGGGCAAGGCGACAATCGAAGATAAAGAGAAGTGGAAGCTGTCAAGCGACGGTTTAAGAGCCATTGATGAGAAAACAGGGGAAACGAGAGATATTCCCATGACGGCCAACGATGCCATAAAAATGTTTAAGCCGGTTGCCGAGGGTGCTATGGGGTTTGTTCCTTTGATTGGCAAGAATAATGAAATCGTGGGTATCTCTTTCCAGAAAAACCCGAAAGACAATACGCGGGAACTAAAGAAGGACGAACGGGAGTCAAAGAAGGAAGCAAGGCAGGATATAAAGGACAACCTGACGACAAGTGGTCAATATTACAAAGACTTAAGAGTTACGGCTAATGCGTACATTAAAGACAATGAAGGGAGCACCGACCCGGAAGTCGCTGGAATGGTGCAGAAATACAAATCTGTTTTGCAGAAGTTGCCCGATTATGAACGCTTTGACCGTGATCATATTACCCGCGGCATGGAGCCGGTCAACGCCAATAGAGTTCAAAAATTTCTTGAAGGGCAGCCAGCACAGAATACTTCAAAAGCCCCCACGAGCCGCAAGGAATATTTTGCAGCAATGAAGAAAGCAAATCCGAAAGCAACAGACGCAGAAATTAACGATTATCTGGACAAAAAAGGGGTAAAATAAATGGCCGGTCTTGTCGATCCGTTTGAAACTTCTACTTCTCTGATTGACCCTTTTGAGAAAAAGACAAAAGAACCAGCGACAGGTTACGATATTGTTGGCGGATTAAAAACTGTGGGCGGTTCACTTTTGCGTGTTCCTGAAAATTTTGCTGCCGCCGGCATTGAAGCCATCGAGGGACAAAGCGGTGCCAGCGTCATCGATAATAAAGGATATGCTGACCGGTTTGTTAATTGGGTGCAGGAGAGAAACAAGAAGAGACAGGAAGGAATCAAAGCCGAATACGGCGACAAGGAGATGTTGCCCGGGATTAAAGTATCTGATGCCGGTGATATGGCGCAAAGTTTGGGCTTTTCCGGTGTAGGCATGGCCACAGGCCTCGCTACAGGTGTTGGGACAGGATTTGTGACTAAGAACCCAGCGGCGGCATGGACAGCCGGTGGCGCTGCTTCGGGTGCTGCTGCTTATCGTATTGCCTCACACCAATTTACGGAGCAATATCTTGAAGCAAAAAATGAAGAAAGACTGCAATCTACCGGCAAGCCGCTGACAAAAGCCGAAGAAGAAGCATTAAAGAAAGACTTTTCCAGTAAGGCTACTCAATATGGCTTATGGGAAGCGATACCGGAAGCTATCGGGAATGTTGGTGAATTAAAAGCCCTGATTGTCCCTTTGAAAAATACTGTAGGGAAAAAGTTGGCCACAAAAATAATGGCTAAAATGGGCAGCCTCTATGGGTTAGAGGGCGCAACCGAAGCCGTCACCCAAATGGGGCAACAACAAACGGAATCAGAGGCGGGATTAACACAGGAAAAGCCTCGTTCATGGACAGAACCGGAAGATTGGTGGAAATCCGCAAAAGAAGTTTTCCCTGCTGTCTTTTTGCAATCATCTTTAATGGCGGGATTAGGCGGTGGTGGCGCGGTAATTAAGGGGAAATACGGACAACGCAGAACTTCTTTGTCCATTCAAAATGCCGTAGCCGATGATCAGCACCTTAACCTTTCCGACGAAGATTTAGCCGGCACATTACAGGGCGCAACTGATCTTCTACAAAAACGAAAACACGATAAAGGCTTAGGAAAAGCGGTTGCCTCCCTGCAACAAGAGGCGGCAAGACGGCAACAGACGACAGAGCAAACAATGGAGCCGGGAGATGCGGGGCAAACAGAGCAAACCGCACCGCCGGAACCGAATATGCCAACAGAAGAAACTCCGCCCCTTGCCCAGGGCGTACCCGTTGCAGAGGCAAGTCCGACGCAATATGAAAACATAATTCAGGCCAGCGCCACTAAATACGGCATTGACCCTGCTTTGGTTAAAGCAGTCATCCAATCCGAAAGTGGATTCAGAAATGGCTTAACCAGCCCGAAGGGTGCGGCGGGTTTGATGCAGCTCATGCCGGGAACGGCCAAAATGCTCGGCGTTAATAACGTAATGGACCCTGTAGAGAATATCGAGGCCGGGACTGAATATCTTGCCGGACTTTTGAAAAAGGTCGGTGGGGATGAAGCGAAAGCATTGGCCGCTTATAATTGGGGGCCCGGAAATCTTGCCAAACACGGCCTTGACAATGCTCCGAAAGAAACACGGGACTATATTGCCAAAATACAGGCGAACAAGACGAAGTTTGGCGGCGGCGGCGAAGCAATGTTACAGACGCAACCCGCAGGCACAGACCCGAAAGAAGCTGTTATTTTATTCAAAAACGCCATTCAGACCGGTTCCATTCCTTTGCAGGAAGCTATCGCCAAAAGAAGCGAGATCATCAGCGAGTTTCCAGAAGAAGAAGATGAAATCAACAAGGCCATTATCGAGGCGCAGGCATCAAGGCCACTGGCGGGAATCGCGCAGGAAGAAACGCCGATCATTACCGAATCACAACCGACTGCACCTTCGCCAACTATTTCTCAACCGGCACTGCCGCAGCAAAATGAAGTTGATATCAGCGAACTGCAAAACCGGATTGCTCAGCAGGAAAGCTACCTTGACACCCACCAGGGATATAGAGGGACGGAGATTTATAAATCATGGCAGGATACCCTTGTTCAAGACAAGGTAAAACTGGCCGAATTGACCGGTGGGATACCGGTTAAAGCCCAAACTATTCAAACCAGTCCTGCCAATCTACCAGCCCAACCGGAGATCGTTCAACCTGGGGCATCCTCGCAAGAAGGCGCTGGAAGCCCCGCCAATCAAGGGATTGCGGACGTAAAGACTAAAGAACCGTGGGAAAGCGATAGAACCTTCTTGACAGACAAGGTTCTTTTTGATAACCTACCTGATATAAAGGAGGTAGGTGGTAATGTTAAACAAGAACTTCGTCGCAGGATTGATAGCAGGAGAGGGAACGTTCGTAAAATACCAACCGACTCGACAACGAAAGAGCAAACCGCATCAGAGTTATTGGGAGTTCAGCTTTCAGATACACATGGCAAAAGACGAGGAAGACTTGATACAAGCACTACACAAATTTCTCGGAGTAGGGAAAATATACTACAACGGCAGGCAACATCCGAATTGGCAGACATCTTTGAGCTTACGAGTGGGGAAGCAGGAAGATATAAAGAAAGTCTTGATACCATTCTTCAACAAACACTTGGCAAGGATGCCTTGCAAGAAGGCAATACAATACAGGGAATGGAGAGACGCATTTCTGGATTATTACAAAAATCGGTTGCCGATAGGATATGGCGATCCATTCAAGAACAAAAGAAAAAACTTATAGCATCAGTCCCCGATCATGTGCGTGCTGAATATGGTCTTACAACCAACAAGGAATCCTTACAGGCTGATCGCCCAAGCGGTGAAACAGTTACGAAGGCACCGGAAGCCGTGCCTTTAGAACCAGAAGAAATTCGCCTTGAACAGACCGACGAGGGCAGGTTCACTCTTGACTTAATGAAGGAGCAATTGCAGAATGGAACTGCTGGCACAATTCAAGATGCTGAAGGTGACTTTTCTCGTTTTTCCTCTCATGCGCCGTGGTTCAGGGAAATTGCCAAAAAACATAAAATATCGGCCAAAGATACAATTCGCATTATCGACAAAGTTGTAAAAGGTAAGTCTTTAACCCAAAAACAGGAGAAGGCATGGCGGGACATTCGCCGGGCAGCCATTAATGAGCAAAATAACAATCCCTTAGTCCGTGAATTTTCAGAAACCTTAAGGAGAGAATATGAGCGAGCAGCAACAGAACTCAAAGCCGAAGGCATTGACGCCAGCGCAATTGAAGAAAACAAAGGAGACATTATTGCCAATGCTTCAGAAACACCTGGAGCGGAAGGGCTTACTCCCGAAGTCCTTGAAACCAATGCCGCAGAAGTAGAATCATTTTTTGATGAAATTATAAAGGAAACAAAGAAGCGGGAACCGCAGCAAAAGGAAACCCCCAAAGGCGAATTTGACACCGGAGAACTGGAAGGCTTTGGCCTTAAAGACACCTTCGGCCTTTTAAATCCTGAAACGGATATGTCTCAGCATAAGCCTCTCTCTGAGCAGAAAACGGCGAAGAATGAGGAATTGTTTGCGGAAAACCATATTCCTGATACCACGAAAAAGGTTGAGAAGGAAGCACAAAAACAGCCCTGGCAGATGACCCCCGAAGAATACGCTGGGAATAAATCAACCGATGAAAAGGCGGTTGCACTCGCGGCACACCCCCAACACGTTAAAGACGCATTGGCTGAAGGAAAGAAAGTTCCGATAGGCGTGTTGGAGAAATATAAAAATAATGTCTGGGCGCAAAGAGCTATTGCTAATCTTAACCCGAAAGAAGAAACCAAAGAAACCGACAAAGGCGTTGCGCTGTATAACCGTTCATCCTCCCCCCCTCGTGGCATAACCACTAGACAGGTCAATTCGGTTGTCGATAAGGTAAAATCATTCCTGAAAGCCGCACCGAAAATCAATGTTGTTCAGCATGTTTCCGAATGCCCCAAGACCGTTCTAAATGACATGAAACGTAACGGCATCCTAGACGAAAACGGTGACGCTGATGTGCAAGGTTTCGCCTGGAAAGGTCAAGTCTGGCTGGTGGGCGATAATATCGACAGCCCCCAGGAAGCCCTTAAAATCCTGATGCACGAATTGACCCATGACGGATTAGGGAAGTTCCTGTCAGCCAATACTCCGAATGTAAAACTGCGTTCTATCCGGTTGCAATACAAATCCTTGATGGATGCAATTTATCAGGCGCACGAGAAGGAAGTTAAGAAGATCGCCCGAACCACTCACACGCACCTTGATGTTTCCACCCTGGCCGGGCAGAGGCAGGCGGCGGAAGAATGGCTTTGCAATCAGTCTTATCAGTCTCAGCCGAAATGGTACGATAAACTTGTGACAATTTTCCACGATATCGTGAGGGCTATCGGGTTTGACGTTAAGCTGAGTGATTCGGAAGTCAGGACAGTTTTGCAGGATGCTTTCAGAAATTTCAAAGAAGCTGGTAAAGAAGCAGTTTATATTGAAAAATCTCCTGAAGCGGCAACGGTTTCCGCCGCCAGAAAGGAAACGGCGAAGTATGCCCGTTCTGCCCGTGCTCTCTCCATAGAGGAAATTATTGACCAGATCGAAAGGGACGAGCTTGCTGCTCTGGAAGCTCCCAATCCGGAAACCAAGGAAAGCCGTCTTGCCGTGCGCCTGGAAAAAGAAGCGATTGCCAAAGAGCTGACCGCCAATTTTGGCGATCTGGCCGAATACAAGACCATGAACATGCAGGAACAGGCGGACATGGCTCAAGACGTTATGAACAACGATTATGATCTGGCAAAACGTATGGCCATGGGTGAAATTGCTCCTCCTCCTAATGTCAGAGCGGCTTCGATGTTTGAGGCTGTCAAAATACGGGCATTGGATGAAGGTGACGTTGAAACCTTGCACCTTTTAGCCACAGAATCCACCATCCCCACCATGTTAAGCCAGTACGGGCAGGAGATCAAGGCCGCCGATTCCTACTTGATGGCCGATCCGGTCAAGGCCATGCAGACTGTTATCAAGCACCGGATCGAAGAAACCAAAAAGACCAAAGGCACAAAGGCACAGCAGGCAGAAGAACTTGCCACCTTGCGCAAAAAACTGGAAATAGCCGAAAAGAAACTCGCGGATTATCAGGCCAAGAAGGAAGAACAGGCCGCCGGTGACGTCATTGAAGAAATGATCAAGAAGCCGGCCAGAAAGAAAGCGTCTTTTGGTTCAAAAAACAAACTCGTCACAGTGGAAGAATTTCAGCGGTTACGTGAAGAACTACGCAACTCAGCCAAAGGAACTCAGTTAAATGCCTTCCCTGACCCTACCCAGTTTGTTAAAATGGTAAAAGTAGGCGTTTTTTATATCGAAGGCGGCCTCCGTGATTTTTCATCATGGAGTAAGCAAATTATTGAGGATGTTGGCGATTGGATTAACCCGCACGCACAGGAAGTATTCGACGAGTCTTTGAAATCCTACCATACAGGCGTTATTCAGGGCATTCAGGAAGATATAAGACAGGCCGTAACTGAAGATTCTTTTGGCAATATCGGCAAATACGCCAAAGACTTAGCCAAGCATTTTATATCTTTGGGTATAACTGAACGGGAAGAACTTTTTAATAAAATCCATGATGTTTTAAAAGCAGAAATGCCCGATCATACACGACGAGATACAATGAAGGCCATTTCGGGGTATGGAGAGTTTAAACCCTTAGACCCAGATGCAATATTAACCAAGTTCCGGGACTTCAAAGGCCAGATCCTGCAAATCGCCAAACTGGAGGATTTGATTAAGACAGGCCGGGCAGAAAAGACCGGATTTGAGCGACAAACGCCGAGCGACGAAGAGCGCCGCCTTACCAAGTTGGTAGAAGATGCCAAGAGAAAATATGGGATTGAAACCGTCGATAAGGATCGGCTTTTAAAATCCGCCCTTGATGCTATTAAAACCAGATTAAAGAACCAGATTAAAGACCTGGAGTATCAGATCGAAACACGGAAAAAGATTGTCCCGGTCAAGCATGATATAAAACGTGATGCCGAAGCAAGGGCACTAGAAAAACGTCGGGATGAGTTAAAGGCCGATTTTGAGGCTATTTTCGGGAAAACTCATATTACTGACGAGCAGCGCCTTAATGCCGCCCTGAAGATCACCGAAAAAAGTATTGCTGAGTATTACCGCCGCATAAAAGAAGGCGATGTGTCCGGGATGACTGCGACATCAACGCCGCTAAAGTCTGCCCTGTTGGATATGATGCGGGGGCGCCGGGAAGAATTAAGACAGGAATACAAGCACCTGAAGGATTTAGCCAATCCGAAGAAAACGCCGGAAGAAATTGCGCTGAGATCATTGAAAACCAGATTGAGGAACGAGGCCAAGAAATACTCGGAAATGCTGGACAACCTGAATTTTGAACCAAAGCCGAAACGGGAAAGAAATATCGACGCCGAAGGCCAAAAATTGCAGGATGAACGGGACCGGATTAAAAAGAATTACCAGGAAGCGTCAAAGGTCAGTAGTATTACCAAGGAGGAAGCGGAAAATATTGTCAAATTATCCAAGATCGTTTCCGAAACAAAGGAAAATCTGGAAAATGGCGGGAGTCGGTTTGATTATGGCGCTGCCCGGGTCGCCTTTGAAAAGTACATCGAACACCTGAAAGGCCGGGATGATACCATTTCGCATATGGCACGCCGCCGGGCAGATGAGTTTAAAACCACCTATCAGGACCATAAGGCGAAGGCCGTTTATGATGTGATCAAGGATTCCATTCAAACGATTTCGGATACGTCCATTTCTCTGGTAGCCTCTCTGGATAACAGTTTTATTGGCCGCCAGGGGCTGAAAGTTTTAATGACCCATCCAACTGTCTGGTGGCCGGCGGCAAGAGAATCATTCCGGGACATTCGAAAGGTTTTGGGCGGTCAGGATGCCCACGCCGCTTTGATGGCTGATATTTACTCCCGTCCCAATTGCCTGAACGGGGCATATGACACAGCTAAGTTAATTCCTAAGACGGAAGAACAGTTCCCGACTTCCATGCCGGAGCGGGTGCCGTATGCCGGAAGAATGTTCAAGGCCAGTCAGACAGCTTTCGAAGGTGCGGCTATTCGGATGCGTACCGATCTTTACGACCTCCTATCCAACACGGCGGAAGAAGCCGGGCAGAACGTCACCGACAAAACATGGATTGAAGATGTTGGCCGATTAATCAATTCCTTGACGGCCAGGGGTGCCTGGGGCAAGCGCGGAGAACCGGCCATAGTAAGGGTTATCCTTTGGGCCCCGAAGATGCTGAAGGCCAATCTGGACGTTTTGACGGCGCATGGTGCGGGGGCTGGTTTGGAAACAGGTTTTGCCCGGAAAGAAGCGGCTTTGAACCTGCTAAAAATCGTTGGCAGTACGGCGGTATTGTTAGCAATGGCCGCGGCTATGGGTGCCGACGTAGAAGATGACCCCAGAAGTACGGATTTCGGGAAAATTAAGGTAGGTGATACCCGGTTCGATGTTACCGGCGGCGCCGCTTCGATTATCACTTTGGCGGCAAGATTACTTTCCGGATCTTATAAAAGCGCCTCTACCGGATTGATTCATAATTACGGCACCAAATATGCCGCCCGGACTCGTTGGGATGCCTTTATTGACTTCTTGACTAACAAGACCAGCCCACCGGCAAGAGTTGTCGTCGATATGCTGAAAGGTAAAAACTGGAAGGGCGAACCGTTTACATGGTCCGGGGCAGCGTATCAAGCTCTCACCCCAATCTCTATTCAAAATGCTATTAAACTAAAAGATGAAGCGTCGGCAGACCGTGTTTTGGGTGTCATTGCCGACTTTGTGGGTGTGAATACTCAATCCTTTACCGCCTCCGAAAAAGCCTGGGATGAAGAACAGTCCAAAGAAATGAAACAGTTCCATGATCGCCTTGGTGCCGATAAATTCAAAGAGGCCAATAAAAAGTATAATGATCGGGTTAATTCCTGGTACGATAAGGCAAAGAATAATCCTTATTTCCAGAAATTAACCGATGATCAGAAGTCCGAAGAATGGCGCAAAGAGCGGGCAAAAGCGAAAAAGGCCGCGTTCAGGGAGTATCACTTTTGGCCGAAACGGGAAAAGAAGTAGGACGTCCCAAAGGGGAAGTGAACAGGCTCCCCCTTTTTTCACAATTCTCTCCTTGACATTAAACTTAAAATTCTGTCGGTCACTAAACGGTCACTAAGCCCGTTTCCTATAATTTTTGGCTAATCAAAATCATTATTTAAAAGCTTATGATAGGGTTTATTTTCCACTTATTGCACTGTTATAAGCCGGTCTTTCCCGGCTGCCAGGCCTCTGCATTACCTCGTGCAGAACTCGCTAAGGCTTGCGCCCGTCAGGGACTCGAACCCTGTCCTTCACCCAGATCTCGGCCAACGAGCGGGGATTGAACCCGCCTGATCTGTCGCGCTTTTGCGCATGTACTACGTTTAGAGCAATAAACGCTTATAACACGCAATAAAGCAGATCGCTGCCGCTCCTGCTTATCCGCACGTTATGTGTCTATGACTTGATAGCCGTTAAGTTGTAAATTAAGAATTGCCACCCTGTCCAGTATAACCCTGGCACTATCCAGCGAGGGAACCCATATTACAACGTCAGTATCTTTTGGTTTGTATGGTTCGCCGTCTTTCCAATCAGGGTCTTTTTCTCCTATGGCGTGTTGTTGGTCAACTTTACAAAAAAGCAAGCCGAAACACTCATCTTCTTTTCGGAATATTTCACCAACAAAAACATTACCTTTCCCCATTTCTATTTCCATGAATTTTCTCCTTTCTCTAAACACACATAACCAGCCGTTAGATCCGACGAGCGGCTCAACTATTCGTTCTCACACGCTGTCTTGATTGCCTGCCAAAAAACATCTTTACATTCTTCATCAAACCCATCTTTTTCATTTTCAAGAGTATTGAATTCCTTATACACTTCCTCTACCGGCTTCATCCGCTCCCGCAGCTCGGCAAGTTCGGCCTCGGCTTTTTCGGCGCGTTCTTCTTGTTTACATGCCATCATTGAAAGCTCACGATATCCATCAAGGTGTTTATCTGCCGCCTTCCTGACCATGCCCGCAATGAAGTTATTTAGCCGAATAATCTCCTTATCCTTCTCCGCAATGGTCGCACGGAGTTCGGCGTTTTCTGTTAACAAAAAATTAACATTACCCACGTATAAATCACCTGAAACATTCACATCCTTTTTACGCTCCAAAAAGGAAACAAACTCTTTTATTGCCTCAACTCTATCTCCACTCATCTTTCTCCCCTTCATGCTTATACCACGGACAACCTTTATCCGGCTGCTTGAAAAAATGGTGTGAATATGGACACATATAATCACCATTTATCATAGGGCATTCTTTACTGCAAAACCCGTTTTTATCCGGTTCCGGTATCAAAATCGTCTTATGTCTAGTTTTCATCGGTAGCCTCATATTCTTGTAATAAGATAATTATTGCTTTAATAGCTCCATTTTGTAGTATAGTGTTATCATTCACTACTTTTACTGTCATTTTTACATTCTCCACAAACTCAATCGCTTTCCGGCCACGTTCAAGACGGGAAAGTAGTTCTCTTCTCGGTGGTTCTACTCTTGCAAGGCACTTATCACATCCACAAGAAAACCCTGCTGCTTGATTAATAAGTTCTTCATCACTCAGATTTTTCATTCCCTTACCTCCATTCCACATTCAACGGCGTCGCTTTCGCCGCTACTCTATGACCACTCCCCCTCACAAATGACAGTGGGTAAGTTTCCCGGACGTGAGCCAAACACTTTTCCAGTTCAGGGATTGTCATTTGCCTGCGTGGTTTCCCGCCAAAGTGATTAAATATTTCTCCGTTTATTCGCTTCGGATTAAACCTGTTCTGAAAAGAGTATGAGCGGATATGATCTTCAATTTGCTCAAGTAATTCAGTTTCAATTTCTGAGCTTGTTTTTCCCGGGGTAAACGGCAATTCCCGTTGACCTAAAATCATTTCTCTCTTCCCAGTCAGGGCAGAGGACAGCGGTGTTATCCCACCCGGTGACGGTTCCAGGCGAAAGCCGCCGTCCCCTGCATCTTCGCAGGAGGAGAATTGCCGCGAAGTTTTATTCCTGAATTCCATTACTGGAAGCTGTTCTTTTTCGATTTGCTTCATGACTCGTTTAAAAAGCGGATCTGCAGGCGCGAAAATATGGCCGGTTTGTTCGTCATAGGGATACGCGGGGTCAATTCTATTCGAACGGGCAGTCATTTGCTCAATCCAAGGCACGGAGCGGATTCTAGTCAGGCATATAATGTGACTGATTTCCGGAATGCTCAAACCTTCATAGGCCATGGCCACAGTAACAATTACGTCGAGTTTCCCGGATTTCATTTTGTTGATGACTTTTAATGCGGCCGCTGAATCTTCAGAAGTGGCGATTGCACACCGGGCGGATATTCCGGAAAGGTTACGCATGTGCCGTTTCGCCTCGGAAATGTTGGATGTCACAACGAGGCATTTAGCGCCTGTGTAATGTTTCCGGTGTTCCTGCCAATGTGCAATCCCCTGAACAAGCAGGTCATCAGCATATTCTGTTTTCAGAGCGGTATAGAGGGCTTTATTTGCATCAACCTCGTCCATTTTATCAATGCTGGCTACACGGACTTTGCGGCCTCTGGTGTCCTCCCATTCCGCAGAACCGTCTGAAAGATGAAAGGTAAGGGGGATTATCGCCTTTTCTTCCAACGCGTCCGCCCGTGTGTAGCGGATAACTGCGGCATCCGGTCCATCCTGCAGGGCGGGAATCACTGACTTTCCATCCTCGCGGTAAGGCACAAAGGCAATCCGGCTGTCATCGCCTCTTTCCAGCGTTCCGGAAAGGAATATCCTATACGTGGCCGCGCCCCATAATTCTTTTATTTTCTTTTCCCAAAGAGAATCGGCGGCAATGTGGTGTCCCTCGTCAAGAATCAGAATATAACGACGTTGCAAAAACTCATTTCTTAAAATTCCTTCGTCCATGCCAACGGCCTGATAAGTGGTGCAGAACCCCTGCAATCCGCGACAGGGGTTATTTTCGTTAGTTGATGACCTCACGTTAATATGATGATTGAACTCTTTGCGCCACATAGGATTAACAAACTCTCGCTCTCCTTGGTCAAGCAACGATAAACGTGGTGCCGTCCACATTAATTTATCCGCAAGCCCAGTCTCGATCAGCCTCCCAGCAAGCACAGGCAGCAGGCTTTTGCCGCTTCCCGGCGTACAATGGCAATAAATCGTATTAACTTTTGATCCAGCCATTATCCCATCTATGACATTTTTAAATTGCTGCTGATGTTTCCTGAGCATTCCCGTCAACTCCTAACCACTTCTTGTTGTTTTTTATGTTTGATATAATTGTTCGGCCTACACCATATTTTTGAGATATTGCTTCGATAGTCATATTATAATTAAAAAGAAGGTGTCTGATTTCGACAACGTCCTGTTCTGACAAAATTACACAGTTCCTATTTCGCGTATTCTTGGCAGGCGTAACCCATCGACAATTTGAAGGCTCATAATTTCCATTGTTGTCAATTCGGTCTATTTGCAGATTCCCTGCGTAACCATTGGATAGCGCCCATTCCCTAAAAGGAGGATAATGGGCCCATTCATTGCATACGGTTATCCCTCTGCCACCATAACGGCCATAGCTGTCATTATTTGCAGACGAACATCTGTTTTTCATGCTGGCCCATGTCTGATAAAGGCGTGATTTATGGTCTCCGTGTTTATCGTGAGCGCACCCACATGATGCTTGATCTCCGCTTCGTAAGTTACTTGATTCAGAATAGACCGTGTTTCCGCAATCACACTGGCATAACCACATCCTTACTCCCGGCCGCCTCCCGCGTCTTTTGCTTCTTGTTTCCGTGCGTTTCAAAACCGTCAACTTCCCGAACCTCTGCCCTGTTAAGTCCAGTGCTTTCATTTCTTTTCCCCTTGGTAGATTGTATCTATCGGGTCACCATTCATTATCCGGCCAATTGTTTTGGCAAAATCTGCTTGATGTTTTCTTAACATTCTGCCCTCACGAGTACACTCAATCCTTCCACTCGTTCCTCAATCACTGAAATATCTTTCTTTAATTTCACGTTTTCCATTTCCAATTTCTGCACATAATTGATCAGCTTGATGATCTGCACTGCCGATTCAAGCGGACAGAATTTCCTGTATTTATTTTCAAGTTCATATATTTCGTCAGGTTTCACTTTAACACCAATACGGGACTTTTCCCGGTTCAAACATCAAAACATGATCAGCCATTGACCGGCATTCTTGTTTGTGGGAGATAAATGGGATCGTTTCAAAGTGACCGATTTCCATAAACGCCCGGTACATACTGATAAAATTAACAGCGTTTTCAGAATCAAGACTGCCATCTAATTCGTCGAAAAAAGCAGTTTGGAAATTACGCCCGCCTTTCTCTTTCGATAGAAGCGTCATGGCCAGCCTGAGCGCCATTAAAATCCAGACCTTTTGGCCGCCGGAAAGATTATCCAATAAAACTTCCTCACCATCTTCACCGATAGTCACGATATCCAGGCATTCTTTCCCGTTTTCATCCTGGGTAAGAAACTTTACCGTGTAAAGTGAGCCGAAAGCCTTTGATAAAAGTTCATTTGCATAGCCGGTTATCAGTGGAGCCGCTCCGTCAATCTCCATTGCCTGCAGACCGTTTTTCCCGCAGGCGTTCCTGATATAAGTCCAGTCTGCCATGTCTGCCATAACCGCACTTTGCTCATCGGTCGCTTTTTTAAGCTGTTCTTCAGCAGCGTATATTCCGGAAAGTTCGGCTTGAAGCGTGGCTATTTTGGTGGTTATTTCAGAAATAAGCTTCTCGGCATTATCAATTGAAGTAGTTGTCTCTTTTATATGATCTTCGATGCCGGTTAAATAGCCTGCAGCGGTAGCTTCAATTTGCCCATTAATTTCTGCAATCTTATTTTGCTGGGCGATAATCTGATCATCAAGCGCCTGTTTTCTTGCTTTCCATGCCTCGGCAATTGCCATACCCTGCTTTTTGTTTTCCTCTAAAGCCTTTGCCCTATCTTCCTTTTTGCTCTTCGCTACGGCAATTTCTGCCTGTTTTGCGGCTAAATTCTGGTAGCGGCTCAGATCGAGACGGCGGTCTGCAAGTTCTTTGCGCTTGCTGATTTGGATGAATTGTTGATTGATCAATTTATCTTTGGCCTGTTTTAATATGCCTTCTTTTTCGGCAATCGTGCGGCCAATGGCGGCGCCAGCGTTGATTAATTCGTTTGCACGTTTTTCTCTGGCAGCTTCGTGCTGTCGGAGCGTGTGTTCTAATGCTGGCAACTCATCTTTAGCCTTGAGCGCTGTGACAATGAACGAGCATGTTTTGCTTGTGCAATCCTGATCGCGGATGTCCAGTGCTGCAAGCTGGTCTTCACGCGCCTTGATATTTTGCTTTATTAAACTGAGAGCCGTACACAATGATTGATATTCAGCATCTTTTTCAGGCAAAATACATTGATTCTTTAATTCCTGAATTTCTTTTTCCAGCCCGGTAACTATCGCTTGTTCCTTAACGGCTCCCTTTGCGGCTTCATCAATACTTAAAGTAATACTTTCAATTAATTCTTTCAGAGCCTTTTCGTTTTCGACGGCTGCATAAATTGCCGCCTCATCTTTTAGGATGGCCTCAATACGTTGGATTTCTCCGGATAGCTCCTGATACTGCGTCCGTAGGACATTCAAGCTTTCCTCTGCGGCTTTCCCTTCGGAATGCCGACCATCGATCATTCCGTTCAAAATATCCGTCATGGAATTGGCTTGAGCTTTCAAAACTTCATTCTTGGCGATAACCTCTTTTAATTTCTCGCGCTCTTTTTGCACATCCAAAAGAGTCGCGTTTAAATCGGTTTTAAGGCCTTCTTTCTCTTCTTTGAGGACATTGAGCCGGGCAAGCTCTTCTTTAATGCCCTGGGCTCCGTCCATGCGCTTCCGTAATGCGTCTAATGTGGTGTCAATCTGTGCGACCTTACCGGAGAGGACGTTATTCTTTTGCTTGCAGATTTCTTCGTATTCCTGCAGGCGGTCAAGGCGTAGAAATTCGGCGAATAAAGTTTTAAGCTGGCCCGTGGTCATGTCGCTTAACTTTGTGGCATTTTGTTGGCAGAATACAGAGTTGTAAAATAACTCAGACGATCCGAATAATTCAGTGACTGCTTTTGAGTAGGCGCTGATTTTACCGTTCACGAGTGATTCGCCGTCGCGCCAAATAAAGCCTTCAGATTTTCCCGACTGGCTATCAATTTTGAGCAAAGTGCGATAATCGTGGCCCTGGTAACTGAAACTTAACTCCCTCTCTGAATCACGAAGATAGACGTGCTGATATAAAGCGCCGCTACGAGAAGCGAGACGGTTCCAAGGAGAAAGTAATTCGATACAGGTTGACTTTCCACTTCCGTTAACTCCCGCAAAGGCGACGAGACCAGATACTCCGCTGAAATCTATCTCAACGGTATCTAAGCCAAGACCTCTATTAAAGCCGACAAACCCTTTTGCTCTCAACTTTTTTATCTTCATTATTGATTAACCGCCTCCTTTCCCCAAAAAACTTTTTCTCCATCTTTGCGGGCATTTATTGCCTCGTCTTTCGTCAAATAAGACCCCAAGTGTTTCCATTTATTGTTAACGGTGATCCCGGCTCTAAATCTTTTTGTTGTTTTGTCGAAAAACACACCGGCATGGCCTGATTTATTGCTTTTAAAAATTCCGAGATTTCTTTGTTGCTCTGTCTTTGTTGCCCATTTACAATTTCCCGGTTCATAATTCCCGTTGCCGTTAATTCGTTCAATGCTATATTCGATACTGGGCCTTGACGCCATATCCGCAATAAAATTCCCAAAATCACGCCAACGGTCACAAACCTCAATCCCTCTCCCTCCATATCTCTCAAACCCGAAAGCATTTGGATTCGTACATCTCTGAATCATGCCCTCCCAGACGCCATATTCAGGCAGAGCGCATCCACCATGTTTTGTATGCAATTCTTGCCTTAAGCATCCACAAGAAGATGTGATCCCATTCTTTATATGCGATCCTCTGGCAATAAATTCATTCCCACAATCACAAAGGCAATTCCAGAGAGCATCTCCGTGATCGTTGACGCTATTAAATGAGATAACAGTCAGCCTACCGGAGTTATAACCATGCATATCTTTCCGTCTTGGACCGTGCGCCCCAACTTTCTTTTCTCTCCCGTAGGGCATCCCCGCACTGCAACCGCACGATATTGTATGCCCTCTCCTGAGGTTTGACATATTGACTTTTGTCAAGTTTCCGCAATCACATCTACAATTCCAAAAGTATTGCCCTTGTTTATTCTTGCCAGATTCAGAAATAACTATTAATTTTCCAAAACGTTGCCCGGTTAAATCAATCTTTCTTCCCATTATGCCTCCCTCGCAATTATATCTTCTGCCGGTGTACTTTCCAATTCGTCCGCTTTTGTCAATATCCGCTCCGGCACTGTTTCATTATTGAGCGCCGCCATGGCTATTAACTTTTCTCTGAGCGTTTTGACCTTCAGGACGGATTCAGAGCGCACTGTTTGGCGGGGTATTCGGATTATGCGGATATCTGCTTCCTTGGCTCCGGAAGATAAGTATTGTCTGATAATATCCTCTTTGTTGATCTTACCCGCTTCATCTTGCCAGGCCGTAACATCAATACGGACAAATGCTGCTTTAATGTCTGTCGTAGACGCATGATGGATAATAAAGTTATCAAGAGACTCAATGCTTTCGGTGGTCAAATCAATTGTCGTTCTGACCAGCTTCCGGCAAGGAGTCTTGATAAACTCTGATTTTATTTCATACATGGCTTCCATTCCTTCCTAACTCTCGCCCGAGCCAACGCCCGGTTCGTATATGCACGAGGTTATGCTCACTTTTGTCTTTGCAAAGTTGGAGATTGCCGAGACTGTCATCCGTTTTAATTTCATTTTTATGGTGGAGAACTTCAGGCGGCACAATCATGTGTCCGGTTGCCTCTTCCCAAACGATATTTGCCCTTTTTACGTACCCATCTTTATTGGCGCGGGGGTGTCCTTTTCGAAGTAGGTAAATATACCCTTTTTGTTTCATCATCCCGACGCCTATTGGCTTTGCTCTCATTAAGCCGACTCCTAATATTTCCCCATGATCTCTCATTTGATCATTATGCCTATTGCAATATCCATTGTTTTTGGAAGGTAAACCACATCCATCAACCTTGCAAAGTTTCCCTTTGTTTTGGTTCTTTAAAGTTTTCCTTATGATGTGGCCGTACTTTTTAAATTGTTGATAATGAGCGCTGCAAAATCCTAACCCGTATGTTTTCCGTTCGCATTGCTCTACGCTGCATATTTTATCCATTTTAAACCGCCTATTCTATTTCATGAATGTAAAAACCATGATCGTGATTTTCGCCGAAATTGTTCGGATAAATTGATCCAGAGTAAAAGACATTTCCGCGAAGTTCTTGTGGAAGATGAATATGACCACATAGAAACAAATCTGCATTCGACAAACCAAGCTGATCCGTGCTTACCTCAATGTCCATGCCCGTGAGAGTTTGGGAATTGGAAAGCCTAGCCCCCGAAATTGAACCGTGGTAAATAAGAAGGTGAGGACACGAGCATTCTGCGGCAGCGGCCCCAAATCCGGCAAAAAGCCCGTTCATTGCTTGCGAAATAGATTCATTCGATTCCTGAATACTTCCTTGATTAAAATACTGCTTACTCGGCTGCGGTATCATCGTCAATACAGCAGCCGGCTTAATGCTTTCTATTCCCCTGGCTGGGTATAACTCGCCTTGTTTGAGGTATATCTGCTCAGGCACCGATGATACATGCACAAAGTGTTTGCCTCGTGCGTACCGTAGAACCTCGGCGGCGGTGCCATCGTGACTTGCGGTCCCGAGAACAATTGCAACCGGGCAAATGTCGGCCAACTCGCTGATTGTCCGGATGACCATCTTTGCGCTCTTGCTGTCGAGCTTGATATCTCGGCTGTCAAAGATATCCCCGGCAATTAACACCAGATCAACCTTTTCATTATCCGTGGTGTAAACGAGGAAACTCAGGCACTCCCCAATTTCCTCAATATTATTATCCCTGACATGCCAGTCGGCGGTATGAAGTATTTTAAGCATCTTTCTTATCCTTCCTTCTAACATGGCGGCTCATCTGGAATGCTGAGCAAGTGTCTGTAAAGTTTCGTTCGTTGCTCAGGCGTGAGGTCACTTAGTTTTTCTTTCTGTGCTCTGCCCAGGTAGCCCTTAACATCGTAGCCCTTTTTGACAGACAGCGTGAAAATCGTGCTTGATTGTTTAGCCGCATCTAATTTCTCGAAATCAATATTGGCTGGTTCTTCCGGCTTCTTCTCTTCCGCTTGCGGCGGTTCAGGCCCAGTGCCGCTTTCCTCTTCCGGCAACGGAGTAATGTCAATCGGCTTGCTGTCCCGGATTTCCTGATCAAGTGCCTGCGGGCCATAAATCCCAGTCATTGCCTTAATTGAAGCATCAACAAACTGTTTTCGCACGGCTGCGTCAGAGAAGTCGGGCCGGAAGACAATCCGAGCCATGACAAAAGGCTGCTCCAGTTCCTTCGTAGTGTACGCCTGCTTTAAACCAAGGAGCATCCGTAGCACACGGTTCATGGCGCCAGCCTCGCATAACCTCAGTTTAAATTTACGCTTCTGTATCATGTCGCGGTTTACGCAGAAATCAACATACTCCGCCCGTTCCTCCGCTGTTTTTCTGTAATAATTTCCTTGTTTGTCTTTGGCCTCTGCCTTTTTTGTGTATTGATCAACGAGCTCATCCCGCATGACTTCAAAATCGATATCATACTCAGCGGAGAAAAAAACCGGCTGGCCGTCCGCTTTTTTGATTCCGCCGACTGCCTTATATGATATGTAGTCCCGTGATTGTCCGTTGTCAGTCCGCTTCGTTTCTGAAGGCGACCAGATAACGCCAGAGCACACGCTCAGCTTCATCAACGCCTGTTTTGTCGGCCGCCATTTCTTTTCCGGTCCAATGGCTGCGTTGTCGTGCGGGTAAACATCGCCGTCATTCGGATTGGATGACAATTTTACCGTCTCAATTATCGGATGGTGGTATTCGCTTAGTCCGGCTATATGGGTGCTGGGCATGAGTAAATTCGCGCCCTTTGCCTTATACGCCTCCAACTCTGTTGAAATATCTTTCTCTTTTTCCGTCATGGTTCCCTCCTCCTTTTTAATCCTTCCGGCAAACTTCCAACCTCAGCCAGCCAGTAAAAATATATCCTCTTGCCCTGCAACCTTTTTGACATTACTGTCCATCCGTGCGGTGCCAGTGCTTCCCTAATATCGCTAATTCGGCACGAATGTGTTAAACTTCCAGATGCTTTTGTGACCTCGATTGCATCCGCGCCGCCATGATAAAGCAGGTCATAAATTTTGTAATTTTGGGTCTGAAAATCGAAAAGTTCTCCTGGTTTCGGTGCTGTGAAATTAAGTGCCGGCTGGTTCATTAATTGTCCCTCGCAACCTTAAAAACCTTACCTGTTTTTATCTCTTTACATGACCAGCCAGAGGCCGAAGGTTCAAGAACGCAATCATCGGCGTATTTTTTTGTAAGTTGTTTCTCAATGTGGGAAATTTCCTTTTGAGATAATGGCGAATGTTTGGGCGCCATGCCGACGGCGCACAAAGCAATTATGATTGTTAAAAAAGCAGCCACCAAAATGGTAGATAAAATATCGTTGAAGATTTTTTCTTTTTGATAAGGTGATAAAAATTGTTTAAACATTGGCTTTCTCCTTCGGCATGAGGGGGCCGGGTAGCCCCCTCCTACTAATATTAATTTCCTTCGCCGCACCTGATTTTCGTGCTCCGGACAGGTTTAAACCGGATAAGCAATTCAAAAAACCTTCTTCAAAAGTATAAATTTACCTCCTTTATTTTATTTTGTGAAACCGTGGTATTGGTGAAGGGGCTGGATGAGGTCATTTTTTTGACGAGTGATTTTATTGTTCCCCAACATATAGCATCACTTCCAGCCCCTTATTTTTTATTTACTAATAGCAATGTTTAGCTTTGCGGCTATTGCAAAAAATAATTTCCTTTCAAGAACGTATTGCAGGGCATCGCCGTTTCTTTCTACTGCTTTCAGGCACACGGCTTCGGTCTGATCTTTAACGTATCGCAGGGCATAGCCGTTTCTTTCTACTGCTTTCAGGGCTGCTTCAATTGATAATATTGCACAAAATTTCATTGTAGAATATTCCTTTCCTTTTTTTATCAGCCCCTTACCAGCACGGGGCGTCAGACTGAATCGCGTAGTTGTATGAGTTGATGTTCGATTAAAACTGCGTACGCTGTACTGGCAACACTTCACTCGCTCTTATCAAACTAATTAAGGAGGTGCCGAACTATTCCCGGCAGTCAGTGGAATCTTATTTGGCTCCTAAAATCTTTTTTACCTTGCCTCGTCCGCCCTTGTGTTTCAGCGATTATGTACCTTCGAGGTCTTTTGCCTTCCAGCCGCTATTCCGGTGATTAGCCAGGGGAGGGAAGGTTTGTTGCTTTGTTGATTCGTACCATAATCGAAACTGGCTTTTCTGTCAAGTATTATTTTCATCTAAGAAAAATATATTTTCTATGGCGAAAATATCTTGCAATGTATTGCGATATCGGTTATAAATGCAAGCATGAATAGACAAAAATATTTAGACAAATTAAAAAAGGAATCGGAAAAACTTACATATACAAAGTTAGCGGCTAAAGTAGGCGTCCATTATGTTACGTTGTGGCGCGTCATTAAGGGCAAATCGCCGGGAGATTTAAAATTTTGGGATGCGATTTTTGCACATTATAAGAGACCGCGTAAAAAACCCCAATTCAACTAAGACACAAAATCCCATAGGCACAAATTACAAAAGTTTACATGAAAAATTACAAATGTTTACATGGAAAATTACAGGAGCTTACATGGATAATATGAATTTAGAAATACCGGATTGCGGGGCAAGTTACGTTAAGTCGGATAAGCGTGATTACTGTATTATTGGATTGTGTGCGGCGAAAACCCTGGATGAAGTGAAGTCCTGCGCAAATTATGATCCGTCTATATTATTTAATGCCGGCGGGTGCGATCATCTAGCCCCGCGGTCAGGCAAGTGTTTGAAGGGCGGAAAATAGCGTATGGTCCTTACTTTCGGCATCCACAAAGGTAAAAAGTTGTCTGATCCTGATATTCCGGATCGTTATATCTGCTGGCTGGCGAAACCTAAATATAGCGGCATGTTTTACAGGTCCCTGCATGTCACTGATCTCAAGTGGCGGGTGCCCTGGCCGGTGAAAGAAGCCGCCAGGGTGGAAGCGGAAAGGCGAGGATGGACTTTGAGCGGGGAGACGTGGGCACATGACCGATGATTTATGGGATAAATTAGGGGAGTTGTTCGGAGGATGAAAGACAAACCTTTCCCCGCCCAGATGCTCCATAAATACACCTACGAACAGTTGGAGCGGATTTCCATAAAAATGGACAGCGGCATTCTGATGGAAGAGGCCGAACGGCAGATGTTGAGAGAAGAGAAAATTGAGAGGTTTATGGAGAACGACGAGAGACAGAAATGAGTATTTGCGCTTACTGTAAATTGCATCAATGCGGCATCACATATCGCATTGTTAAAGAGCACGGTTGCTTAAATAATAAAAAGCAATACGGCCAAAAGCAACAATGCAAGCACTTCCGCAAAGTAGATCACCCAATTTGGGTGGAAAAAGAGAGAATCAAGAAACGAAGAAAAAAGTATCAGGCGATTAAGAAAGCTAAAATAGATAGGTTTATGAATGTTGATGAGCAAAGAAATAAAAATAATAATTAATGGCACGATCCGCTCGAAGAAAAACAGCAAGCGGATATTTGCCACCGGAAAATCTAAAAAAGTGCTGCCGTCGAAATCTTATGTATCCTGGGAACAAGACGCCTGGCGGCAGATGATGGCGGCAGGTTTTAATACATTAGGTGTTTTATCATGCCCGATAGAAGTAACGGCAATGATTTATTACAAAGGGCCACGCCCGGACTTAAGCGGTGCCCTGGAATCAATAGGCGATTGTCTCCAAAAGATAATCTGGGCAGACGACGCTCAAATCGAATCATGGGACGGCTCCCGATTAATCCATGACAAAGATAATCCACGGACGGAAATCACGGTTAAAATACTTTAAGTATTACTTTAAGGTTAACATTTTTATTGATTTATTACGTGGAAAGTGTATAATGGTGACATTCGTTAGCGCGAAGGTAATTATGAATCAACAAAATAATAAATATAAGCCATTGAGAAAACGGACCGGAATCTAGGCATTCTGCCTTCCTTCGCGCTAACGGTCCGTTTTTCTCTGTGGTGAAAGGTCGTGAAATTGAAAAAGCCTCCTGCTTTTATGTTCTACGCTTCTGACTTTTATATGGACACTTCAACATGGGATGCGGACGATATCGGGGTTTATATTAGGCTCCTTTGCATGGAATGGGTGAACGGTCCTTTAGAGGCCGACACAAGAAAGCTGGCCAAAATTGCGAAGAAAACGCATCAAAAATTCATCAAAAATTGGTCAAAAATTAATCAAAAGTTTGTCGTTTCTGGTAACGGATTTGTTGTAAATCTAAGGTTAGAGGAAGAACGTGCCAAACAAATGTCTTTCCGCGAAAAGCAAAGAGAGTTCGGCAGGTTGGGAGGAAAGCCTAAACAATCACTTAAAGAAAATATGGAGGTTTTTCAGCAAGGGTAGCCTTAGGCTACCCTATAGGGTAGCCTATAGGGTAGCCAAACCCCGCGCGTTGAAAAAGAAAACATCATATGTATATATATAAAACTAATATAAGTTATATAAATATACCGGACCCGAGAAATTTTTCAAATCCAAAAAGTTTCTTTGACCTATTCCCTGGTGTAAAGACAATTCAGACCTTTGATGACACGAAAGCAAAGAGAAAAAATCTTACCAAAATGTTTCACTTTAATGGCGAAGTAACAGAAAAAATATTATCCGATCTGCGTTTCATCAACGAGCTTGGCGCGGGCATATACATGACCATCAACGAAACAAACGGAAAGGGTAGGTTGGCTGATGATATAGTCAGAATCAGATCAGCATTTGTTGATCTGGATGGATCACCATTAGAACCAGTGCTGAAATATAACCCCACATTGGTGGTGGAATCATCTCCCGGCAAATATCATGCGTATTGGTTTGTTTCGGATATGCCATTACCTGCGTTTTCGCCTATGCAAAAAAATATAGCAAGAATATTTAACGGCGACAAAGTTGTTCATGATCTTCCTCGCGTACTGAGAGTACCGGGATTTTTGCACCAAAAAAAAGAACCGTTTTTAACATGTATTCGAGGCGGTATTGGAACAGTGTTTACATATCGTGGATTAGTTGAAATGTTTCCACCAGCGAAAGTGAAACAGTGGTCTGGTGAAAAGTACGGAAATAACAGGCCAGTTAATAGCGGAGATTTTCGTGGGCAATATGGCGCACCTTTACACGAAAGAAATATTCACGTTTTGCGGAGAGTTGGCGGGTGTATAAAACGTGGTAAAACATGGGATTATATTATACAAGAGGCATTCAAGGAGGGACTGGCGTGTAGCCCCCCGTTAAAAGAACAAGAAATTCAAAATATATTAAAAAGCGCGAAGAGGTATTACAATGGAACAAATAGAAATATTTAATAGTATCAAGGAAATAGAATTAAAGCCGTTACAGGAATTTTGCCTCAACGAGATAAGGCAAGCATTCACGAGATCGAAAAAAATAATATTCCAGGCTGCAACAGGAATGGGGAAAACTGTAATTGCTGCAAAAATCATGGAAAGTGCTCTAAATCTCGGTAAAAAAGTTGTTTTTATCGTTGATCGTATTGTCCTTGCGCATCAAACATCCGACGTTTTGCTTCGCTATGGGATAAAGCACGGCGTAATTCAGGCGCAAAACGAGAGATTTAATATTCATAGGAATTTACAAATATGCTCAATTCAAACCATTAAACGCCGGGGATGTCCTAAAGCCGATTTGATAATTATTGACGAAGCGCATGTTCTTTTTGAGGCACACAAAAAAATAATTCAGGAAAACCCAGAGGCTTATGTGCTCGGATTAACAGCCACGCCGTATTCTAAGGGGCTGGGTAAATATTTCGATTTTCATATTCAGCCAGTGACGGTAAAGCAGCTAATCGACAATAAATATTTAGTTCCGTTTGAAATTTACGGTCCTTCGATCGCTGATTTAACGAAGTTAAAAATAAGAGTCGGTGAATTTACCGAGGAATCTGTGGCCGATGTATTTGACAAGGCGGATATAGTCGGAGATGTTGTCAAAACATGGCAATCATTAACACCCGGGAAGAAAACAATCGTGTTCGGTGCAAATATCGCGCACATAAAGCACCTTGTAAAATCATTTCAGGAAATTGGAGTATCAGCGGTTCAGATTAACGCTTACCAATCGGATGAAGAGCGGGAAGCGGCATTGAAAAGCTTCACAGAGGGAGACACTAAAATTTTATGTTCCGTGGAAGTGGCGACCAAAGGTTTTGATTGTCCTGCCGTAGAATGCTGTGTTTTAGCCGTAGCAACGAGGTCAATGATAAAGTGGACACAGACAACAGGGAGAGCGTTAAGAACGTGCCAAGGGAAAGATAAGGCCACTATATTGGATTTCGGCGGGAACGCTGAACGCCTCGGATTCCCGGACGATTACGAATTTCTTGGATTAGATGACGGAAATATAAGACAAAGCAAAAAACAAGAGGCAAAAGAAAAACTTCCAAAGGCATGTCCTTCATGTGATTTTATTAAGCCAGTCGGTGTTCATATTTGCCCGGCTTGTGGTTTCGCTCCAGAGAGAGTCAAAAACGTGGAAGTCGCCGATGGAGAACTAAAGAAATTGCAACGAAAAGAGCGAGCGGAATACACCATCGAAGAAAAACAAAACTTCCTCGCACAACTAAACCAATATGCCGAAGATCACCGGATGAAGCGGCATATCAAGGGTTTTTACGGCGCGGCAATATACGCCTATCAAGATAAGTTCGGCTGCCGACCGAGTGGAAAAATAAACTGGAATGCTAAGGCACCAGTAAGCGAAGAAGTTAATAAATATATGACTTATCGGTTAATTAAGTATTCTAAAGGAAAAGCAAAGCAAAAACAGCAAGCGGCGGCATAAAACATTTCAACATACGGGAAGGAAGAAAAAGAAATACTGGAATTATATAAAAGAGCGATGCAAGGTGAAGATACTTGGAAAGAATATAAAATTGCTTGTGATAATTTACTGAAAAAAGTGAAGGAGCAAAAATGACTGAAGAAGAAATCAAAGTTTTAAAGCGAAAACGCGTATTGAAATTGCAGCTTATCGAATTGACCAATAAGGAAATCGAAGAACTAGATCGGTTAATTGAGGAAGAAGAAAATCAAAATGATTTAGTAATTGTATTGGAGGCGGAGTAATGGCAGGAAGAATTAAGCGCAAAGCAGACCGGAAGCATCCTGAAAAGCCTGATTTTTTTTGGTGCTCGTATCACCAGGATTATCATCATGTATCTGAGTTTGCCAAAAACCGGAGCAATAAACACGGCATAATGTCAATTTGCAGGGAGGCAAATAAAATTTCTCACAATAACTCGGTGGAAAAGCATGGCGATTATCATAAAAAAGCGACAACAAAACGATTTGACCGTCGCCACCCTACTGACCCGAATTTGTTCTGGTGCGGACATCATCAGCGTTTTGAGCCACGAGCAGATTTTTATGCGAAAGATACAAAATTGGGGATATCGTCGATTTGCAAGGTGGCCACTGCGGAGCGGAAAGCGCAGTGGTACAAGGATAATATCATAAAACAGACTGAGCCCGTCAAAGAAAAGTTATCCGCATGGTGCAAGAGGATGATGGATAATCCGCATTATTTCCAAGGCGCTTTTCACAAGCCGCCGACGATGGAAAATATTAAAAAACAAGCAAAAATATACGGCATGTGAGGAAATAATGAACATAGAGAAATTTATGGACTGGACGTACATCAGACAAAAACAATGCTCCCGTCTGTTGGCAGGAGTTAAAAACACGGAGTACAGCCGTAATGACGACAAACTGCATAATTTTAAACGTGCTGGCGCGTTGTTGGGGTGTACTCCGCATGAGGCGTTGATTGGCATGTGGTCAAAACATCTAATATCTATTTTGGATATGGTGCGCGATTATGCGAAGGATGGGGTAATGCCATCCTCAGCTGCAGTTGACGAAAAATTTACCGACGCAATAAATTATTTGCATTTACTGGAGGGGTTGTTCCGGGAGTCTCAATCTGTAAATAATAATGCCTATAAAACGTGCGACGATTGATTTTAAGCAGCGAAAACATAATATACGATAGATTTAGCGGGCAAGAAAATATAACAGCTTAAAATCGAAATATGAGTGATGTCAACAAACAGTAAATAAATACTTTAAGATAAATTAATAAATACTTGAAATAATAAAGAAAAAAATGAAGGGGGTGCCTTAATTATGCTCAATCAATGTAACTTTATTGGACGTGTCGGACGAGACCCAGAAACAAAATATCTGCCATCAGGGGAGCCGGTGTGTAATTTCTCAATTGCTCTCGATGAGAATTACAAAAATAAATCCGGGGAAAAAGTAAGCAAAACGGAGTGGGTGAATATTGTTACATTTCGAAAGCTTGCGGAAATTTGCGGTAATTATCTGGTTAAGGGAAAGCTCGTCTACCTTGAAGGGAAAATTCAAACCCGTTCCTGGGAGGACAAGGAAGGCGTGAAGCGATCGACTACGGAAATTGTGGCGAATGATATGAAAATGCTGGATTCTAAGGGTCAGGCTAAATCTGAGGGACCGTATTCCGCTGCCGGAAATACAGGAGCGGGAGATGTACCGGATGATGTTCCATTCTGATCGAAATATTTATCATTGCATAATCAATCAAAATGTGACAAAAATATTATTATGGAAAAGAATAAAGGCGGTAGACCACCAAAATACAAGACGCGAGAAGAACTACAGGCCAAGATAGATGAATATTTTGATTCTTGTTGGGTAGATAAGATTACTCAAGTTACCGATAAAGATGGGAATATTACGGAATCGAATGTGAGGTATCAGGATAGGCCTTATACCATCATGGGGCTGGCTTTGGCATTGGGAATGACGAGGGAAACTTTATGCCAGTATGCGAAAGATGGTCGGTTTTCTGACATTGTTAAAAAGGCTAAACAAACCGTAGAGATGTACGTTGAAGAAATGCTTTTAGAGGGCAAGAACGCCGCCGGGCCAATCTTCTGGTTGAAGAATCACGCGGAATATCGGGATAAGACAGAGCAAGAGCATACCGGGAAGGACGGCGGACCTATTCAAGTGCAGGATTTGACAAACGATGAGCTTCTCTCAATCATTAATAACGGACGCCGCTAAAGAATTATTAAGGCGTAGGAAAGCAGTTGATAGTCTGGTGAATTTCGCCCAGGCTATTGATATTCCGGGAAAGCCAGTATCGGAAGATCCTGATGAATGGTTGTTTAATCCTGTGGAAACAGATTTGGCGAAGCATCATGTTCTGATGTTGGAGGTCATGGAGTGGGTGATCACGGGTAAGCGCCCAGAAAGAGCTAGGTATTTGTTGACGGAATGTGAGAAGGCTCCGCGCCGGGCTATGTTCTTTCTTCCGCCAGGTAGCGCCAAAAGCTCTTATGGTTCAGTCGTTGCGCCAACGTGGGCAATGGGCAAATTCCCCGGAGAAAAAATTATTCTTGCCTCTTATGGATCAGATTTAGCCCGTAAACATGGGCGCAGAGCAAGACAAATAGCAAAATCAAAAGCATATCAATCAATTTTCCAAACTAAAATATCATCCGAAACATCTGCAGCTGATGAATGGGCATTGACAACAGGATCTGAATATCTTGCATGTGGCATTTTGTCAGGTATTACAGGAAATCGAGCGCATGGTTTGATTATTGACGATCCGGTAAAGGGGCGTCAAGATGCGGACAGTGAAACAGTACAACAGCGCACTAAAGACGTTTACGATGAGGATTTACTTACTCGTTTAATTCCTGGTGGGTGGGTGATGATAATCCAAACACGGTGGAATGAGTTAGATTTGTCGGGTGGTATTTTGCCGGAAGATTATGAAGGAGCCAGTGGGTTAATCCATTGCCGTGACGGAAACGATTGGTATGTGGTCTGTTTGCCCGCGCAATGCGAAAGAAATGACGACCCGTTAGGCAGGAAGCCCGGAGAGTTTTTGTGGCCTGAATGGTTCAGCGAAGAGCATTTTAAGCCGTTTATGATTAATACCCGCACATGGAATGCTTTGTTTCAGCAAAGGCCACAGCCGGAAACAGGAACATTCTTTCAACGTGAATGGTTTCATAGATATAATCCCAAACAAAAACCAAATAATTTATATATTTATGGTTCTTCTGATTATGCGGTTACTGATGATGCTGGTGACTTTACTGAACATGGAGTCGTCGGAGTTGACCCAGACAATAATATTTGGATTTTAGATTGGTGGCATGGACAGACAACGGCAGATATTTGGTTTGAATCTCTTTTGGATTTAATTGCTATTCATAAGCCTTTTTGCTGGTTCGGGGAGGCGGGAGTGATTAAGAGAGCTATTGAACCGTTTCTAGAGCGGCGTATGATTGAGCGAATGGTTTATTGCCGACATGAATGGTTGCCTTCCATTGCAGACAAACCAACAAGGGCAAGAGGATTTCAAGCCAGAGCAAGCCAGGGTAAAATTTATATCCCAGAGGGAGAAACAGGGGATCGAATTATTGATCAATGTTTAAGATTTCCCACTGGTAGCCATGACGATGCCGTTGATGTTCTGAGTTTGTTTTGTAGAGCGCTCGATCAAGCTCATCCGGCCATTGCACCTCGGGTTAAAAAGGAAGTACCTGCCGCCCAGAAGCACATCGAACAGATTATGAAGGGAACTAGCCGCGGTTACGAGGAAGCCGTTTTGCGCGAGCAGCATATGCAGAACGTCATGTTAAATAGAGAGAAATCGAGAAGCGAAGGGAGAACGTATTCAGATGTTGACGG
>JAJFTS010000313.1 GCA_021372815.1 Deltaproteobacteria bacterium
GGACATACCCTTTGTTTTACGCTCCTTCCGAAACCGTAGCCCCCGCGCCGCCGCGTAACGATTGATGCTGGCCGGTGAGACGCCGTAATGCTCCGCCAGTTCCTTTGTCTTCTGCGCGGCTTCCTTGGGCGCGAGCCCGCGAAGTGATGATTCAACGTGGTTTAAAATGGTTTCCGATACTGCCATATCATTTACTCCGTCATTCCGGCGAAGGCCGGAATCCAGTTTATTTACTATCCAATTCACCGAGTAATTTTTCGGCGCGGTTTTTACGTCCATTCAGAATTTTACGAAACCACGGGATGATGTCGTCTATACGTCGTAGAACTTCGTTTTCAACTTCCTCAAAACAACACTCGCAAACAGTTTTTCCAGCGAAGGTTGTATGGAGAACAGATTCGCCGTTGTAACAACCAACATCATCTGCGCCTTCATTGTAACGGGTTCCGCATATCTCACAGGTAATGTCGCCTAATGTACTAACGCCGATTCCGCAGCCAAAAAGTTCGGGTGTGTCTAATATTCGCATTTACTTCTCCTCCTGGATTCCCGCCTGCGCGGGAATGACTATTCACAATTCACTATTCACTTTTTACTTTTTGGGGCATTCCGCTCTTCCATCTTCGCCACAACCTTCTTGCCCAGACCCTTGCCCGCCGTCATAGGCAGGTTGTCGATCAACACAACGGTGGGCGGCAGTTCCATTTCTGAGATTTCCCAGGGAACATCTTCCGCTTCCTTGTATTCCTCGTGCAGGATCAGGCGTTCTTCCGCCGTGACTTTGGACATGAAGATATAAAGGTAGTAGAGCTGGCGCAGGACGACTTCCGGCGCTTTGTGCGGCTGAATTTTTTTCTTGATGTCGGAAATCGCGGTGAGGAAATCTTTCTGCATCTGGATGAGCATGTCCACGCCGTCCTGCTCTTCCTCGGTTAGTTCGGATTTTTCGACGGTGCGCTCCAGGCGCTTTAGTTCGCGCTCCATTTTATTGATGGTGTCTTCCTTTGATTTCAGGAGGCGCTCTTTTGTGCGGAGCGTGGTGTCGGCTTCGTCTTTTTCTTTTTTATGGTTCTCTTCGAGGGTTTCAAACAGGGACTGGATTTCTTCGGCATGTTCCTGATCAACGGGGATTGTCTCGCCGTTATAAGTGATGGCATTTCCGTTAATTCCGGAGTTTACCTCCGCATTTAAATCACCTAAATACTTGATTTTATTTAATGTGACTCCTGAAAACTGGAGGAAATCCTCCAGAAATTCGACTTTGAATGGTTTTAAATCGGCAAGCTGTTCATCAATCCATCGGCGGTTTTCACCCACATATTCACAAAATTTTTCCCAGGACATATCAAAGAGATCACGATATGCTTTTGATTCCTTAATTTCTTTCATCTTTAATAGATAAAAAAAGCCTGATTGTGATTTTTGAAATTTCAACGTTTTTATTGAACCCGCGCCCTCAAAAATCTTTGCTATCGCCGCTTCCTTATCTTTCTGTTTTTGCTCAGCCTTTTTTTCCATGTCGCGCTTCATAACTTCCGCCGTCCGCGCTGACTCATCCTGTGCCTTTTGCATCAGTTCTTTTTCTCTTGACATTTTTACCCCTCCTCTATTTCTGCTAGTTGTTGATTAATCGCGTCACGCTGCGCTTCCAGTGATGCTATTTTTCTGGCGCGGAGTTCCGATATTTTTCCGCCGAGCATATAGCCGCCGCCGATCTTAGTGACCCATCGCATTTCTTCCATCGTGCCCAACTGCCGAAAGCAACTATCCATGCTGAATTCCGTCGCCCGCGCGATGTCCGCGATGCTGGCCGGTTCTTTTGACGCGCCGATATAACTTAAAATCGCGTCCGCCATAATAAGTCCTTCAATTTTTCTGCAACTTTTTGCCGCCATCTCATCTCCTTTCGTCTGTCATTCCGGTGTAGGCCGGAATCCAGTATTTAAATTTATTCCGCTTCAACCAGGGCCTTCTCCAGTCCTTTGAGTTCCTGATTCTTTTTTGTGATTTCTTCTTTGAGTAATCCGATGCGCGCCCGAACAACATCCTTGCCCTTGAGCGCCTTGTAATTGCAGGCCTCAACGATAATAAAGAGCACCTCCCAATCGCCAGTTACGCAGCAAAATGCCGCCAGAACGTCTACGGACATTCCCCATCTTTTGTTCCCGTTAAAATCAATACCGTCGTTTGACAGATCGCGCGACTCAGCGCTCCAGCCGTCCAGCGTACTTTTCGGCACTTCCTTGCCGGATAGTTTGTAGATCTCGGCGCAGATATCGATCCGGTCTTTTCCCGATTTTTTGATCGCGTTAGAAACGGCGTGACGCAGCCGCATGCTAATGTCCATGCTGCCTGGCTGCGGCGGAGTCTCCGGCTCCAGAAGTGAAAAAAGACTGACTTGATTGGTAAAATTATTTTTTTTATTTGACATTGATTTCCTCGCTATTTTTGATAAACTCCTTTTTAAGCGGCACGCTTCGGCCATAGTTCTTCGACGGTCGTACCCAGCGCCTCGGCCACGGCCTGGCGAATTAAATCTGCTTTCGGGCCGTGCTTTTTGGTGCCGCCGCGCTTATTGGTTACAACGAGCGACACAAGAGGTTTGGACGCGCCGACTTTTGCGGCGATATCGTCCTGTCTGATGTCATGGATTAATAATAGAGCGCTGATGTATCGCGCCCCTTTTTTACGGTTTTGAGTAATTTGTTTTACTGTCATGGTTGAACTTTTAGTTTAATATAAAAACTTTGTCAAGAAAAAGTTTAATTATTTAACTATTTTTGTTTTGTAAATAAACATACATCGGGTTAATAAATGTCAGAAGGTAAAAGAATTAAATACTTACGGGAAGAAATACTGGATATTAGCCAAGAGGAGTTTGCTGCTAAAATCTACCGTGTAAAAAGCACAATTTCCCTTATAGAAAATGAAAAAAATCCTCTTTCTCCTTCATTGCGACAATCTATTTGCCAAACGTTTAATGTCCGGGAAGAATGGCTCAAAGATGGTGATGGTGAAATGTTTAATAATAAAACTTATGAAAACTTTCTCGATAGAAAGAGTCTTTTTGAAATAATACCTAATTCCGGACAAGAAAATTCGCCTAATGAATTTGTGGAGATCCCTCGTTTCAGCGATAAGATAAGCGCCGGTGGTGGATTGATTCCTATTAATGATGTGGAAATTAAGGTTGCCTTCCGGAAAGACTGGATTCGACGAAAAGGTGATCCTGAAAAAATGTCCCTGATTTCTGTGAGTGGGGATAGTATGTATCCAACCCTGATGGCCGGTGATCTCGTGCTAATCAATCACAGCCAGAATCATCTTGATCCCCAGGGTGGCCTCTATGCCATCTCCCTGGGTGATCAGATTCTTATTAAACGATTGCAAACATTATATCCCAGTGGTAAAGTTCGGATCACCAGCGACAATGAAAAATATGATTCCTTCGATCTTGCCCGGGACGAAGTCAAAATAAATGGCCGGGTCATCTGGTTCGGAAGGGAACTTTAAATATGAAAAAAATAATAACTGTATTTTGTATTATGATTATTATTTTTGTCTGCTATCACGTAGGTAAAAAACTTTATTTTTTAAACTCCTCTGATGAGATCCAAGAAACTATACCTATAAACGAAAGACAATTAAAACCACCAATTCAACAGCCAATTAAAATCACATCATATTATAATCAAGAAACACTTGGTCATGATATAAACAATAATGACCTTGAACAAAAAAAGCGTGAATTAATTGATGCGCAAAATAAAATATCAGAAGTAGAGCGCGATAATAAGATTAAGGATCTGGAACTGCAACGTCAAAAAGCAATTAATGAACTGCAGGAAAAACAGCAACGCTTGGCGGAATTAAATAGACTACAAAAAGAAAATGATGATCGTTTGATGCGTCATGAAGAAGAATTAAAAGCCCTTAAAAAACAAAATGAAGATATTGATAAAAGTGGTGCGGAAATGATCCGTAAAATAAAAGAAAGTGTTAAATAGTTTTGTCGCATGTTTAATGTGGTAATTTTATGGAAATAAAATGTCCTGAATGTAATAATTATTATGATGCTATAAAAACTTCCTGCCCTTTTTGTAAAAAAAAGACAATGCCACCTAAAGAATCTAAACCAGAAGAACCACAAATTAATAATACCACGACGCAATGTAAATATTGCTCTATGATAATATCGAAGGACGCAAAAATATGCCCGCATTGCCAGAAGAGATTAAAGACATCCACTCTTGCCTGGATATTAACAATATTTTTTATAATTATTGGAATTGGAACCTGTAAAGAAATGACCTCTGATTCTAATATTGGTTCTAAATCAATAAGTGATATATGCACGTTAAGTACGAACATTGATATTGTTCCCATTTCTGTCAGTAAAGAAGCATTTGAAGAATGGACAAAAGCGCGCGTCGCTAAAGATGACCAGGGGATGAAAAATCTTATTTTCTTAGGTAAGGTATTTTTTGTCTCTTCAGGCACCCAAGCTAAAATAATAGATAGAGAATACTTAATAAGAAAGGTAAGAATTTTAAATGGCGACAAAGAAGGGATTGCTGGATGGGTATCCGCAAATTATGTCAAATAAAAAACGCCTAAAATATTTTATCTATATATAATCAAGTTTAATTTGATTAAACCCCAAATGTCAACCATCTGTCAACCATCTGTCAACCATCGGGAA
>JAJFTS010000025.1 GCA_021372815.1 Deltaproteobacteria bacterium
TCTAATCCTCCTTTCATAAATTTTTAAAAGTCGAATCAGCACGATGACCGAAGCCACGGGTATAATACCCTCCGCTTTGCGGGATTGTTCGACTTGCAAATTTCAATATACTTTGTTTTTGAAATTTGAGTCTCACAATAACAAATTTCACAATTTTATATTAACAATTATAAATGAAACAAACGATCGACTTTTTTTGTAGTGTTGTTTTTCTGACTCTGCCAATTCATGGAGTATTTCAACAGCTATTGATTACTTTATATGAGATTCAATATGATGTGTAAATGGGTTTTATGTGGAGTGGTATATTTTTTATTCCTACTCATCGCCTACCCGTCCTGGGCTGTCCGCCCGCTGATTACCGATAATACAGAGGTACATGGTCAAGAGATATGTCTGTTGGAATTGAATGGTCAATCTGATTGGAATAGAGAAGATTTTTCTGTCAGAACCGCCGAAAATACGGCGTTGCCTACACTATCCGATGATATTGTGGAAAATGTTGACATGATTTTGAGACCACCCTGTCTTTGTGAAAAGAGTGAAGCAAGTGAAGTGACAATATATGATGGACAAGGATGCGATACCGCGTTGGAAACGAAGGTGTGTTTACTCGAGAAAAATGGATTCTCCACCATGGCATTAAAACCGGAAATCGGTGTCTCTAATGGCAATGATAAAAAGGGCCCGGACATCGGGCAACAGAGAGGGCATCTTTTTTTGACCGCTTTTCAAGAATGGAGAGCATGGGCATTTTTAGATAATTTTGGTTGCGTCATAAATAAAAACGAATCTGATGAGCGCAGGAATATCTGGCATGCTTCGTTTGCCACCATATGGGAAGCTGTCATAAATTTTAAACTGGCTGCTAACGTTGACATTGAGCGCAATTGTGATGATGAAACAAACCATGATCACGCCTTTTCCATCGGCGGAATTATCTATCCCATAAACAAAAATTTTGACGTTAATCTCGGCGTTAAGCGCGGTTTAAGCATATCCGCGACAGACCTCTCCCTGATGACCGGAGTTACTTTCCGGTTTTAGAGATAAATTATTAATCGTTATTCCAAAGCAAAAATTATTATGCACATAGCAGGCACTATTCTCTCCCTGCGGCATGAGCATCATTTGAAAACAAAGAAGTCTAATAATATGCCCGCCATCATCGGCAGTGTAAGCAAAGCCGCACCGGGACGGATCGTTCTCAAAACATCCATCGGCGGTTAATGTATGATTAATTCTCGACGGATGATTTGGTGCCGCGTACCTGTGAACAACAAATTATTTGTATCAATACCTAAAACGGTCATCCGATCAAGGGTATGCTCCCCTTCCGGACACTCGCTGAAATTTTACGCCATAAGGATAAGGGGTTCTATATATGAGGGATCGGCGTTTTGCATAAGTTCCAGGATCCCTTTATGCAGACGCTTCTTGTGTTCCGCCATGATCCCCCGGGCCTTGTTAAAGGTTGCGGCATACGCCAGAGATTCACGCATCAGTTCGTCTTCATCAGCACAGACTTTAAAAATGATGTGATGCTGTGCCAGTTCGAAAGCGTTCATTCTTTTTCCACTTAAGATCATTTCCTCCATCAGATAGGGAGGTATGACCTTCCGGATGATCTCCAGCATGGAGGGCATGAAGGGGATGTTGATATCCACCTCGGGAAAGCAGAAATAGCCTTTATCGGCCTTCATCAAACGAAAATCGCAGGCTAGAGCCAGCATGGCTCCGTCACCAAAGGCATGACCGTTCAGGGCAGCAATGACGGGCAGGGGAAAGGTAAGAATACGGGCCGAAAGCCTGTTTAATCCGTAGAGGAAGTCGCGTACTTCCTGGTTGTTGCCGGTTGACAAAACCTGAGTGATCCATTCGATGTCAATTCCCAGGGACCAGTATTTGCCGCCACCCCCGCGAAGCACGACCGCACTTATCGCCTCGTCCGATTCAATTTCATCCATGACATTTAACATCCTTTCCACAAATGCCGGATTATGCCTGTTTTCACCATCATCCATGGTGATGACAGCCACTTTTTTTTCCTTGGTCCAATGTATTACTGACATGTTCCCTCCTTTCACGATTGTATCTTTAAGACAGAGGGCCGAGAAAAACAACCGCTTTTTTACCCGGAAGTCTGTTGAGATACTTTTCCCGACACTTCTTCGGTCTGTGCCACCATACGCTGCATGAGTTCCTTGACAGTGGGAATATCTCTGACCAGACCGGTGACCTGCCCCACCGTGAGCCATCCGTGCTCAAGGTCGCCGTTCTGCGTTGCGCGGTTGAGGGAATCGAAGCCATTGGCCATGTAGGCCAGCTGACGGGCTGTCTTCCAGCCGGAAAAGAGTACGCCGAAGAAGAGCTTCAAATAGGGCATGTGCATCTGCCTGGCGATAAAACGCGAATTCGGCAGGGCCTTGAAAAGCTGAACCGGATTGAGCCCGGCTCTGAGTTGACGGCGTGCTCCGGGTGAGTTGATGACCCGGCAATAAATGCCATCGAATCGTTTCGAAAAAAGTGTATCGTAGACGCTTTTTTGAACAGAAAGCTTTTTGTAATTTTCATGCAAGGGACTTTCCCTCGTAGCCATAAAACGCGTCCCCATGGCAATACCCTCGGCGCCAAGCGCCAAGGCGGCCACCAGTCCCCGTCCGTCGCCAAAGCCGCCGGCCGCGATCACGGGAATATCAAGGGCATCGGCCAGGGAAGGCACCAGCAGCAAAGAAGTAACCTCTTCGCCGTGCGCCGCCGCCTCATGTCCGGTGGCGATGACGGCATCGCATCCCTGTTCCTGAGCTTTTCGGGCATGTTTATCATTAACCACTGTGGCGATTACCTTGCCGCCGTACTTGTGGGCAGCCTCGCAAATCCAATCCCCCTTACCCAGAGCGAAATTAATAACCGGCACTTTCTCCTCGAGCAGGACCTTGGCGTTTTCCATGGCTCCCGGGAAGAGCAGTGTGGCGTTGGCCCCAAAGGGTTTGTCCGTAAGCTCTCGGACGCGCCGTATTGATGCTCGCGTTGCTTCCTGATTGAGCGGCCCGGTCGCCAAAATGCCCAGGCCGCCTGCATTGCAGACCTCTGCCACCATCTCCGGCGTGCTAATCCAGCTCATCCCCGACATGATTATGGGATATTTGATGCCGAAAAGTTCTGTAATCCGTGTTTTCATATAATGCTCCTTCGATTTGATTTAACGCATTTTTTGAAACGGGGGTATTTACCCGCCTCATGTCATGAGCGCATTCGCAGACGCCCATGACCACCTCAATGCCAGTCATGCTATTCGCTGCCAAGACATTGATAATGCTAATTATTTGTTCTTTAATAAGATACATGTAAGGCACTATGCGTTATCTTTTGTCTTATACACAACATATGTTGTGTTACATATGTAATGTAACACATGTTATATATCATGTCAAGCCATAATTCTGTCTGGATTTGTGGATTTTTATCTAAGATAACTTTCCAGGTTTAATTCTATTCTAAAATATTAACTGATATCTATATTCAGTAATTCTATAATCTTTTCACTCGCTGGAATGAGCAAGGATTCAGTTTTTTTTGAAAAGGTTCTTTTAAAATCAAATTCATGCGCGCTCACGGAAACAAGATAGGCTTCAGGCTTATGCCGATAAAGAGTTTGCAAAAATGCCAGCAGCGATTCCGGGGTCATGTGATGCGTGAAGGTTGAAGAAATATACTGCGGAGTCAGCCTGCTGCAATTCAATGCTTCCAAATCCTTTCCGGAATGAGCATCCACAAAAATAATCCGCTTATAACCTTTGAGCAACTCCATGATTTCCGGAACCAGTTGCGGTAGAAATATCGAATCGATTTGACCGCCCAGTTTTTCCAGACCGGTATCACCCTCTTCCAGAATTTTCTGGCCTAAACTCCGCCTTACAAGATTGATTACTTCGTAAGCAAGGCCGTCGTCCGAGCGGTCAATGTTGCCGTATCCGATTATAATCGTCCGGGGCATAAATTATTCCATTAATAAAGAATACAGACCGGCAAAATACTGTCGGCATTCTTTATAAATTGCACAATTTCTTCATCAAAGATGATATTGAAGCGGCGAGGAGGAGAGCCCGCAGACGTATTACCAATACGTTGTGGAAGCCAACGACGCCAGCAAAAATAGCGCTTTGATTTATAGACTGTGCTTTAGCGACTGATACGATCCAGTTCTCTACCGTCGGCAGCCAGCAGCCTTATCTCCAGAGGCATTTTCCCGATGGCGTGCGTTGCACAGGATAAACACGGGTCATAGCAGCGAATAGCCGCCTCCACTCTGTTTAACATGCCTTCCGTTAGCCGGTTTCCGACAACATAGGCTTTAGCTACCGCACCCGCCGCCGTGTGCATCGCCCAGTTATTATTTCCCGTGGCCACGATAAGATTTACTCTGGTCAGTAATCCATGCTCGTCAGTGCCGTAATCATGGAAAAGCGTTCCGCGTGGGGCCTCAATAACTCCGACGCCCTGCCCCGGCAACGCCTCCAGAGGCGGATAGTTTCTGACGTCATTGGACATAATATCCGGGTCGTCCAGCAACTGGCCTATTCTTTCCAAAGCATAAAGCAATTCAATCATCCGGGCATAATGATAGTAAAGGGAACCTTCCACCGGTTTTCCGTCATTGATTTGCCGGAACAGTTTGAATTCTTCCTGAGCCAGAGGCGTGCCGATTTTATCAATGACATTCAGCCGTCCCAGCGGTCCAACCCGGTAAAATCCTTTCGGCCAACCGAGCATTCGCAAATAAGGATGCTTGAGAAACGACCATGGTTCCACATGCTCCGCAATATAGGATAGATAATATTCCGGCTTGAACTGTGCCAGCAATTCTCCATGGGCGTCTCTTACGCGAATTTCGCCGTCGTAGAGTTGCAGGCCGCCTTCCAGATCCACCAATCCCATATAATTGGAGGGAAATGAGGCAAAAGTCTCCGCTGTTTCCCTGTTGGCCTCCAGCCAGCCTTTGGCAATACTGATGGCCTCTTTTCCGATTAAGGTCATTACTTCCAGTTCAGCAGCAATCGCTTTATGATTTTCTTTGGTCAGCGGAGCATTGACACCGCCGGCCACAGCAAAATTGGCATGAATTCTCTTTCCGCCAAGTTTTTCGATGATCTGCTGACCGAAACGGCGCAGGTTGACGGCCTTCAGAGCCAGCTTCGGATTTTCATCGATAATGCGAAAAACATTGCGCGTAGCCGGATCGGAATCGAAACCGAAGAGTAAATCGGGCGCGGCCAGATGGAAGAAGTGCATGCCGTGAGACTGCACCATCTGTCCCATGTGCATCAATTCACGCAACAATTTGGCCGTGCGTGTCGCCTCGACACGCGCCACGGCATCGCAGGCTTTGGAAGCGGCCAGATGATGGCTGATCGGGCAAATGCCACAAATGCGCTGTGTGATTTGAGGCATTTCATAGTATGGCCGGCCCTCGCAGAATTTTTCCAGACCGCGGAATTCGTCCACATGGAAAAAAGTCTGTTCGACTTCACCATTATCATTCAAATGAATGGTTACTCTTCCGTGCCCCTCAATGCGCGTCACTGGCTCAATGGTTATCTTTTGCCCCATAAAAGTTCTCCTCTAATCATAGGTGAATAATTCGGGCGGCAAAACCACCGGTGTGCGCCCGGCGAGAAGTTCCGTCAACGCGTAGAAAAAAGCATCCGCCCGCGGCGGACAGCCGGGAATGAAAAGATCAACTTTGACAACCTTATCCACTCCCACAACCATTTCCAGCGGTTTGCCCAACTCGGGAGAATCCGGAATCAATCCGTCAACAACGGTTTCCGTGTCCAGATACGCTCTTTTCAACGCCGCGTCCGTACCGACCAGATTGCGCATCGCCGGCACACCGCCGAAAGTAGCGCAGTCCCCGACGGCAATCAATATGTCACAACGTTCGCGCATTTGTTTGGCGACTTCAATATTATGCGTATTACAGATCGCCCCTTCGAGGATCCCCACGGTAACACCTTCTTTCGGGGGATGCTTGAGATCGGTTATCGGGCTGGAAGTAAATTCCACCAATCCTGATAATTTGACAATGCGCTCATCTATATCCAGAAGTGACATGTGACATCCGGCACAACCGGCCAACCAGTCCGTCGCTACTTTTACTTTGGTCATTTTAGACTGCTCCTTTCAGTAATTTCTTCAAGCCGGCTGACACTTCATCCATGGAAAAAGCGATACCCCTGTTCAGTTTATCCGCCAGTATCCGGAGAATTTCCCAGTCAGACTTAGCTTGTCCTGCGGGTTGCACCGCACTGTTGATATTCTGAATAAAGCCTTCGGTATTCGTCAGACTTCCTGTTCTTTCCGACCATATTGCTGCCGGCAGCACCAAATCCGCACCCTGAGTCAGCTCCGACAAATAGCTTGACTGAACGATCTTGAAAGTGCTTACGGGTACTTTCACCAATAAATCTTTCCCTTCTAAATTTTGCTCCCCCTGCAAAATGTATAAAAGCTTAACGCCCGCGGGGCTGAAGTTGCCGTTGATCCCAAAAGCTTTCGCCGCGCGCGTATTGACACCGGACTCAATAATGATAAACTGAGCCTGCTTTTTCAACTGTTTGATCGCGTTTGCCGAGTTTCCGGAAATTGCCGGACCATACAACACAATCGGATTTGACGCCCTGCCTGCGATTTCAATAGCCTTATTAATATCGCCCGTTTTCAGACTCAAAAAGGCAAATGGCGTCAAATCGTTTTCTTTATCATCAACGATTATCAGGCGTGCTCCTTTATTCAAAGCCTGCTTCACCAGGAAAGATGCTACCGGTTGATCTTTAGCCGGATTTGTGCTGACGACTAAAATAATGTCGCCTTTGGCGATTTCAGCAAGGGAACTTTGCTGTTTTTTGAAAATTTGCGGCGCTGCATCATTTAACAGACCGATATTGGAAACTTTTAATTGATCGCAGAATAATTTATGGAGCAGATAAAGCGCTTCATTGGTCGCGCAACTGGAAACAAGCACGCCTATTTCCTTTTCCTTAACGCCGTCGATTCGTTGGGCCATTATTTGAACAGCATTATCCCAGCTTATCGGTTCCAGTTTATCTTTATTTCGCAAAAGAGGCTCTTCAACTCTTTTCCGCTCATCATATAAAGGCTCAAAGCGCCCCATTTTGCACAGCAGACCGTGATTCACCGGCGCGTCCCAGTCTCCCCTGATCTGTAACACATTGCCGCCGCGCGTGACGACCTCCATCCCGCAGCCGATGCTGCATTGTCCGCAGACGCTTTTAATTTTATCGGTGAGACTGTCTTTTCCCATGTAGGCGCTTCTTTTATAGAAGAGTGCTCCCGTCGGACATACCTGAACGCATGTGCCGCAGGAAATGCAGGTAGATTCGCCCAGAGGCATATTGGCATCCGCGCGCACCATGCTTTCACTGCCGCGCTTACCCAAACCGAGGGTGTGATTGGCCGGCAATTCATCACAGGCGCGAATACAACGTCCGCATAAAACACAACGATTGTGTTCCATTAAATAGTATTTATTGGTGGCATCGAGAGGAAATCGTTTTGTATAAGTCGGAAATGCCCAGTGGTCTATGCCGTAGCGGTAACCGAGTTCCTGGAGTTCGCAACTACCGCTCATTTCACAGTAGGGACAGAAATGATTTCTTTCGGAGAAAAGCAGATCGAGAACCAGTTTTCTGGCTTTGATTACCGCGGGCGATTCCGTTTCTATTTCCATCCCGTCGGCAACCGGAAAAGTGCAGGCGGTTTGCAGATTACGTTGTCCTTTGATCTCGACGACGCAGATTCGGCAGGCACCTATAGCAGTTAAGGCCGGATGATCACAAAGTGTCGGAATGTCAATGCCCTCCCGCCGGGCAATTTTAAGAACCGCTGTTCCCGGCTCTGTGGTTATTTTCCGGCCGTTAATGGTAATATTCGCCGTAGCCATTTTACCTTGCCTCCTTATTATTTCCCCGATCTTCTTTACATTATGCTAATTCTCCTACCCCTCTATTTTTTTGTATTATAAAGCCGTTTACGGCAAAAATCAATCGCACGCTACAAAACATATTAATCAATAATATCAATAATATAATGGATATTCAAAAGTATTTTGTGATATTGTCATTAGCAATTTTTGATGTATTTAAAAACGTCCGTCAGCTGCAAATTCGTATTTAATTTTTTTAATCAAAAATTACTTGACAGCAAAATTCAATACGTGCTACGAATGCATAGCTAGTAACACTATTGTGCCACTATTATGATTGCAGTAACACTAATAAGGAGATTCAAGATGACGTGGAAATTCTTTTTAAGGGGAATACTATATTTCATATTGCTACTCGTTGCCTGCCCTTCCTGGGCGGCCCACCCGTTGATTACCGACGACACAGGCACTCAGGGGAAAGGCAAATTTCAGATGGAATTAAACGGACAATACGATTGGGACGATGAAGATAATGAAGGAGTGTCTGTCGAGGCATATGGATGGGAAGCCGCGGCCACGCTGTCTTACGGTATTGCAGAAAATGTCGATCTGGTTTTGAGCATGCCTTATCTCTGGGGCAAGGCGGAAGAAAACGACGTAAAAGTATATGATGAAAACGGTATCGGCGATCTGGTACTGGAAACAAAAATGCGGATTATCGAAAAAAACGGTTTTAGCCTAGCCTTAAAACCGGGAATAATCTTCCCCACGGGTGATGATGAAAAAGGGCTGGGTGTCGGTCAAATAAGCGGCCAGATTTTTCTAATCGCTTCCCAGGAACTGGGTTCATGGGCATTTCACACTAATCTTGGTTATATCAGAAACGAAAACGACGCCGATGAGCACAAAGATATCTGGCACGCTTCTTTGGCCGGCACTTTTGAAATCATTAAGGATTTGACGCTGGTCGCCAATATCGGCATTGAGCGCAATCCCGACGATGCAGTAAAAGACGACCCCGCTTTTTTAATCGGCGGGATCATCTATTCCATAACCGAAAATCTGGATGTTGATTTAGGCGTCAAATTCGGCCTGACCGAACCGGAGACGGACATTTCCGCTCTGGCCGGAGTTGCCTTCAGATTTTAGAAATAAATTTTTTAATTATTAATTCATTTCTCAAGGAGAATTTCTTATGCACATGGCAGACGCTTTACTCTCACCGGCAGTGGGAGCAACGATGTGGGCAGGGTCAGCGGCGGCAATCGGATATTCATCAAAGAAGCTGAAGGAAAATTTGGATAACAAAACGATCCCTCTGATGGGGGTGATGGCCGCGTTTGTTTTCGCGGCACAGATGATCAATTTTACCATTCCCGGTACCGGATCGAGCGGACACATCGGCGGAGGAATGCTTCTGGCCATTATTCTCGGACCCTATGCAGCTTTTCTCGCCATGGCCTCAATACTGACGGTACAGGCGCTCTTTTTCGCCGACGGCGGATTGCTCGCCCTGGGCTGTAATATCTGGAATCTGGGCATTTACCCGTGTTTTATTATCTATCCTCTGATATATAAACCTATAGCGGGTGACGGAAGGAACGTTCAACGAATATCCATTGCAGCAATTCTGAGTGTCATCATCGCCCTGCAACTGGGCGCTTTCTCCGTTGTTTTAGAAACTCTTTTATCCGGCAAGAGTGAATTGCCCTTCAACACTTTTGTTCTGCTTATGCAGCCGATACATCTGGCCATCGGCCTGGTGGAAGGAATTGTCACGGCCGGAATAATAAGCTATGTCCAGAAAGTCAGGCCGGAAATTCTTCAGGCACAGCCGCTTAATACCGGAACTTCAATCAAAAATGTCCTGGTCGCTTTTGTTATTTTAGCTGTTATCACCGGCGGAGCATTTTCGTGGTTTGCTTCAACTCATCCGGACGGTCTGGAATGGTCCATTGAGAAAGTCACCGGTAAAGGCGAACTGGATGAAGCAACGCAGGGCATAGCTCCTGCCCTCAAAGAAATTCAGGAGAAAACAGCTTTTCTACCCGATTATAGTTTCAAACCCACAGCCAGCGAAGAAGCACCCGCGGATGAAGCACCTGTATGGCCGGGAATTGAAGCGGGAACTTCGCTTGCCGGTATTGTCGGGGGAACCATTGTTCTGTTGTTTACTTTATTGATTGGTTTCGGCATCCGGCTTTTCAAAAAACAATAATACTTCCTTTTTTCGCATATACGCCCCGGAAAAAAATAACTGGAGTTATTGCCGGGGCGTATGATATTCAACAAAGCTATAAAAGGGGTGTTGCCGGAAGGAATCATGACTTTTGATGAAAAGTATTACAATATAGGATTCATTGATCAGTTATCCTACAAAGATACCTTTGTTCATCGTCTGGACCCCCGGGCAAAACTGATTGCCACACTGTTTTTCCTCTTCACCGTTGTCTCTTTTTCCAAATATGAAATAGCCGCTCTGTTGCCTTTCTTTCTCTACCCCATGCTTTTGATGACGATCGGCGAAATTCCGTTTATGTTTATTTTTAGAAAAGTTATCATGGTTTCACCTTTCGCGATTTTTATAGGAATTTTTAATCCCCTGCTGGATTCGGCGCAGGTTGCCGTTTTCCCGGAACTGACGATTTCAGCGGGCTGGATTTCTTTCTTATCCATCCTGATTAAGTTCACACTTACGGTCAGCACTGCGTTGTTGCTTATTGCCACAACATCCTTTCCGAACGTCTGCCATGGACTCCGGCAACTGGGACTCCCTTCCCTGTTCGTCTCGCAACTTTCTTTTCTCTACCGTTATATTTTCGTTCTTATGGAAGAAACCATGCGCATCGTGCGCGCGAGAAACATGCGCTCCTACGGAGAACGCGGCAAAGGCATCAGAATCTTTGTACGCATTGTCGGAACACTTTTTATCAGAACGGTGGAAAGGGCGGAAAGGATTTACTTTGCGATGCTTTCCCGGGGATTTCAGGGAGATATGCCGTCCCTTAAACGTTTTCATATCGCAACCGGCGACATTGTTTTTGCCTTATCCGTTGGGGTTTTTCTTTATGTCTTCCGGCTCTATCCGGCAACGCAAATCCTGGGCCGATTTGTTCAGGGAGTATTTTCATGAGCCATCACATTGTAGAGTTTAAAAATGTTTCTTTCCGCTATCCGGACGGTACTGAAGCCCTGCGGGATATTTCCTTCCGCATCACGCACGGCGAATCTGTGGGGATCATCGGTGCCAACGGTGCCGGTAAATCCACCCTGCTCATGCACATGAACGGTTATCTCATGCCGACATCGGGAACGGTCAACATCGGCGATCTTTATCTAACCCGCCAGACACGGCAGGAAATCCGCCGGAAGGTCGGCATTGTTTTTCAAAATCCGGACGATCAATTATTCATGCCGACCGTTTTTGAAGACGTGGCATTCGGACCTCTTAATCTCGGTATGGACGAAACGGCCGTTAAGGAAAGAGTGGACTACGCGCTGAATCTGGTAAACGGGCTGGAACTGAAGAACAAACCGCCGCACCATCTTTCCAGCGGTCAGAAAAGCGCCGTCGCGATTGCTTCGGTTATCGCGGTCGAACCGGATATCCTTGCGATGGACGAACCGGCAGCCAATTTGGATCCCCGGTCAAGGCGTCTGCTTATTAATCTTCTCAAAACATTCGAGCATTCGAAAATCATCGCCTCGCACGATCTTGATCTGATTATGGATGTCTGCCACCGCTGTATCGTGATCAAGGAAGGCATCGTCATCGCCGACGGCCCGGTTTCGGAAATACTTACCAACAAAATACTTCTCGAAGAAAATAATCTGGAACTGCCGCTGTCATTGCAACGGAATTGACCCTATTCCATTCTAAAAAAGCGCTATCTTTGTTGGCTTCGTCGTCGGCTTCCTCGACGTATTTTCATATACGCCTGCGGAGCCTCCTCCTAGCCGCCTCGATATCATCATTGATTTAAAATGGAATGATAATGAGTTTTAATACGAGAATACTTTCTGGATGTTATTTTAAGTTATACCCTGTCTTTTGAGGGTCGTGGGCTTTACAATTGCGAAAAACAACGCTCGGCATGAGCCAACGCCGCAACAAATCATCGCGGAAATAGCCCCCACGTTATTCGGAGTCGTCTTCATGCTGTTGATGAACATTTTTTTGTTTTAGATCATCTGCCGAAATATAAATTATCTCCTCATTGCTTTGACGGATAACCCTTAAAATGACAACAGGCCAAGCCGAAGGACTTGCAACACCGCCTTCGATTCTTTGAACCTCTCTTGCACCAAAGACATAGAAACCAGCCCCTTCAAGTTCTTTTATGCTTTGAGAAAGATCGAAAGCCATGCTGACTCTATCGCCAGGACCAAGATCAGAACCAATGTCTATCCAATCGCCAATAACTTGAAAAAACCCTCCGACAAGGTCTACTTCCTCTTGATTATGCAATTCATCGTGAGTAAAAGAAGACATACAACAGCCATGAACAATATTTAGAATTTCAGTTCCAGTCGTCAGTCGATTTAAAAAAGATGGGATGTTGCTTTTGATTCGTTTTATCTTGACCTGTTCCTGGATATTGCATTGATTAAGTTTCTCTGTTACCCAATTCTCGTGATTTGTTTTCATTTGTCTGAGAATGTCCGTCGTATAAGTCTCAGATTGATCATCTACCATCTTATGATGTATACGACATAACAGCATCAGATTTTCGTATGAATCGATCTGCCCTTGTGGATAAGTTGGATCGTGTCTTGGTCCATTAGGGCTACCCGAAACAATATGACATTCTTCGCCTACAATTGATTCATCATTATTTAACGTTGCATCAATGACGAGATCATGTTTGCAGATAGCACACTTATTGCCGGATCGGCCCCATAATATTTTTCTATTTCTGTCCGTAATATTCATTGTGTCCAATCTTGTTTATATAGGAATTGGTATATACCACCTCATATAACTGGCCTAAGATAAGTCTGTGCCTTTCGTCGCCATCATGAATCCCGCATGCTTCACGCTCTTGATGGATTTCAATTTCTGATAGAGTTCCTCGATCTCTTTTGATTTGCCCTTGGTCACAATAATTTCAAAACAGTTGTGGTGGTCGAGATGGATATGCTGGGTGGAAAGAATGCAGGCGTGATAATCATGTTGAACATCCAATACTTTGTTCACCAGTTCCCTGGTGTGGTGATCGTAAACCAGCGTTATCGCTCCGGTTACCTCTTTGTTCTCCGTCCATTCCTTTTTGACCAGTTCATCGCGGATCATATCGCGCAGGGCTTCGGAACGGTTGGTGTACTTTTTTTTTCTGATCAAACGGTCGAATTTGATCAGCAAATCTTCTTCCAACGAAACACCGAATCTTATAAGTTTGGACATGGTTATCACCTCCATAAATTTTAAGAGTTTCAAATTTATAAAAATAATTATCAAAAGGTCAAGACATTTCTCTCTGTTATTTCGAGATATTGAACATCACATGAAATATTTAACAAATCGTGGCTCATACCGATATCCGTCTTGATATTTAAATATTTAGTTGACAGAGCCAAATATATGTGTTACATTATTTACAATAGTAACACGATTCATATGATGTTTTCACTTTTTGAGGCAAGCCGTGATAAAGACAAAAAGGGCATACGGGTTAGGTAGTTCAACTTTAAGCATTGTCATACCGACCGAACTGTTACTGGAGCTGAATCATTTGGCAAGCATCAGCGGCACCAGCAGAAACAAACTTATAAAAAATGCCGTAGAAGATTTATTAAACAGGGAAAGAAGAAGCAAGACCAAATTAGATAAAGAATTTATCATTCATGAACAAATACTAAATGCGCATCCCGATCAATAATAATCAATATAATCCTATCGAGTATTTTGTCATTACTTAGAATTAAGCATTATGTTTATCTTGACATAATTGAAATATTGTGTTACATATTTTTTATTAGTAACACTATTAATCACTATCAGGTAAAAATAATTGATGCGGAGGATGAATAATGAATGTCATTGCGAAAACTTATCAAAAAGGGGAAATCCCCGGTGTTATAGCCATCAATGCGTCCGTATGCAAGGGATGCGACGCCTGTAAACGGCACTGTCCGACCGGAGCGATTACAGGCATGTTTGGCGCAACCCACAGTATTGATGTTGACCTTTGCCTCAGTTGCGGTCAGTGTCTCGTCAATTGCCCATTTGGAGCGCCCTATGAAACATCGGACGCCGTGGATACTGTCATTTCCAAGCTGAATGATGCAAACGTGACGGTTGTTGGAATTATCGCTCCCGCCGTCCGTGTTGCCATCGGCGAAGAATTCGGCATGCCTGCTGGTTCTCTGGTAACGGGAAAACTGTACGGCGCGATGAAAAAAGCCGGAATAGAAATTTTCGATAATAATTTCACAGCCGATTTAACCATTATGGAAGAAGGATCTGAATTTATTTCAAGAGCGCGTCACGCCGTTTTCGGTGAAAAAGGTGAAAACGGCGAACCCATCGGTCCCCTGCCCCAGTTCACGTCCTGCTGTCCGGCATGGGTTCGATTTGTGGAAACACAGTATCCGTCGCTGATTCCTCATTTATCGTCAGCGAAATCTCCTCAGCAAATGGCCGGAGCCGTCGCCAAGACGTATGGAGCGAAAGTCTGGGGAAAACCAGCTGAACAGATTTACACTATCGGCATCATGCCCTGCACAGCCAAAAAATTCGAAGCGTCGCGTCCCGAATTCAAAAGCGCTTTCGAGTACCAGACACATATCAATAAAGCAAAGAGCGAAACATACGCGGATGTCGATGTCGTCTTGACTACCCGGGATCTCGCCCGTCTTTTTAAGAAGATGAAAATCGATCTGGCTAAAGAACAGGATTACACGCCTGAAATTCTTTTTGCGGAATACTCGGGTGCCGGAACCATTTTCGGCAATACGGGCGGTGTGATGGAAGCCGCTGTCAGAACGGCGTATGCTGTCATCACGGGTAACGAACTTACGGACGTCGAGTTCAAACCGGTGCGCGGATTAAAAGGTGTCAAAAGCGCATCGGTGACACTCAAGGACAGCAAATATGACAAGGAGGTAACCATTAATCTAGCGGTGGTTCACGGTATTGCCAGAAATCTGAAACCGGTCATCGATCAGGTTCTCGCGGGAACTTCCCCCTATCACTTTATCGAAGTTATGAATTGCCCGGCGGGATGCATTAACGGCGGCGGACAGCCCATACAAAAAAACGGCTCTTCCTGGATCGAAGCCATTCGTCCATGGTTTGCCTGGAAATAACTATCTAAAGGAGAATGATTATGTCTGAACAAGATTACAAATATATCGAAAACCCGCTTCATATAACCCGAAGAGAGTTCATTACCATTACAGGAATCATTACCGCTTTTCTGGCTCTCCCCTCAATATGGATCAGATCGGTGGCAACGGCAAATAACGATTACATCAAAGCGCGTACCAAGAACCTTTATCAGGATGATGTTCAATCGAAAATTCGTGTCAGCCACGCGAACAAATCCGTAGCCCGGTATTACAAGGAATTCGGCGGTAAACCCTTAAGCCGTTTGTCCGAAGAATTATTGCATACAAAATACATCAACAGAACGAAAGCTCTTTCTTAATATGGAGGTTTACTCATGCACAGCAAGAATATGATTTTAAAGCACCCTTTAAGCGTAAGAATTTTTCATTATCTGCTGGTTATCAGTTTTGTGCCGCTGGCGGTAACCGGTTTGATACTTTATTTTAAACCTTTTTCGGAAAGCACAATGAATTTAACCATACGGGTTCATGTGATTGCCGGCATTTTATTGACATTTGACGCCTTATCCTTTTTTATGATCGGCTATAAACGTGTCGTGCTGTTTCTCAGCAGAGTTTTCTCCATCTCTGGCAACGATTTCAAGTGGTTTGCCGTTCTCGGAGGATATCCCCAAAAACTGCTTTTACACAAGAAAGTTCCCGTACCTCCGATGGGAAAATACAATTCGGGACAAAAACTTTTCGGCGTATGTGTCTTCATCGGAGGCGTTATCTTAATTTTTACGGGTCTGGCGCTCTGGGCATTTCCGCATAATCTGCCCCGCGGAACAGTTGCTCTGCTGGGACACCTGCACACCATCGCCGCCTGGGCGCTGACGCTGTTTTTGTGCGTTCATATTTTTCTCGGAATTTATATGTTCGACGATTTCAAAGCCATGTTCCTCCATGGTAAAATTCCCTATGAAGAAGCCAAAGAAATGGCCCCTCTTTGGGTGGAAAAAGAAATTATTCCTTTGCCAAAGAATTGATATTGACAAAAATTTATAAATGTAGATATTATAGAAACAGGTAAGTTGTTGCCTGAGAGAGAGGTTCATCTTCTGATCTCGAGGGAAGTTTGAAGTCTTTTATTAATATATAGTTATTTTATTAATGCCAAAGGTTTGATTCTTCCCGAATCAAACCTTTTTTTGTGAGGAAATTATGGATAAACGCATCGGTACGGTCACCATTATTATTACCGACAGAACCAGCCAGGCGCAGAAGGTCAATCAGATTCTCTGTGACTTCGGAGAAATAATTATCGGACGTATGGGTTTGCCTTACACACCCGGCAATTTGCATATCATCGCGCTCATCGTTCACGCCAGCAATGATGAAATCGGTGCGTTGACCGGAAAACTGGGCGCATTGCCCGGCGTCTCGGTCAAATCATCTCTGACAAAAATTTAAGCAACATTTAAAGGTAAAACACTATGAAAGATTTTATTGACGACAATCATATTGAAAGCATTCTTGCGCAAGCTAAAAATCCCGAACCCAAACACGTCCGTGAGATTATCGACAAGGCCTATGAATTAAGGGGCCTGTCTCCGGAAGATGTCGCCGCTCTGCTGCAAACGGAAGATGACGACCTTATCGGAGAAATTTTACAGGCGGCTCATAAAATCAAGAAAGATATTTACGGCAACCGTCTGGTTCTTTTCGCCCCGCTCTACATTGCCAATCACTGCTCCAACAACTGCCTGTATTGCGGTTTCCGCCGCGACAACAAGGAGCTCAACCGGGTTGCTCTGACCATGGAACAAATCAAAAATGAAGTGAAGGTATTGGAACGCGAAGGCCACAAACGCCTGCTGATGCTCTGCGGCGAGCATCCCGCCCGTTCTTCTCTGGAATATTTTATGGAAGCCATTGAAACAGCCTATTCCGTAAAAACCGAAAAAGGAGGAGAAATCCGACGGATCAATGTGGAAATCGCGCCGCTGGAAGTGAATGAATACAGACAGCTGAAAAATACAGGCATCGGCACGGTTGTCCTGTTCCAGGAAACCTATCATCACGAGACCTACAAAATAATGCATCCCAGCGGCCCCAAGAAGGATTACGCCTGGCGCCTGACCGCCATGCATCGCGCGCAGGAAGGAGGCGTCAACGACGTGGGACTGGGCGCTCTTTTCGGATTGTATGATTACAAATTCGAGGTTCTGGGCCTTCTTTTGCACGCCCTGCAATTGGAAAAAGACTGCGGCGTCGGCCCGCATACCATTTCCATTCCCCGTCTGGAACCGGCGTTCAATGCTCCGGCAGCCATCAAACCGCCCAACCCGGTCAGCGACCATGATTTTAAAAAGCTCGTCGCCATTATCCGTATGGCGGTTCCCTACACGGGAATGATCCTCTCCACCAGGGAAACTCCGGAATTACGTGATGAAGTTTTTGCTCTTGGCATTTCTCAGATCAGCGCCGGTTCCAGAACCAATCCCGGCGGCTATCAGGAAAACAACAGCGACGCTTTCCGCGCCGCGCAATTCAATCTTGGCGATACACGCACGCTTGATGAAGTCGTTCTGGATATTACCGAGCGCGGCCATATTCCCAGCTTCTGCACGGCTTGCTACCGTCTGGGACGCACGGGCAAAGACTTTATGGACTTGGCCAAACCTGGTTTGATCCAGAAATTCTGCCAGACCAACGCTGTTTTTACTTTTAAAGAATATCTACTGGATTACGCCAGTCCCGCAACACGCGAGGCAGGAGAGAAATTAATTCAAAAAATGCTGGACGAAACTTTCAAAGCAAAAAGAAAGAAAATGGTAACCGACCGGCTGCAAAAAATTGAGGACGGCACAAGAGATGTCTATATCTGATAAAATTGATAATTTGCTGATTAAAGCTGAAATCGGCAGAAATTTGACACGTACGGATATTATCGCGCTTCTCAAAGCGCCGGGTGATTATTCCACGGATATTTTCGATGTTGCCGACAGAGTTCGCAGACAACAGATGGGTAATGAGATATTTCTGCGCGGCATCATTGAATTTTCCAATTATTGCGAACGCAATTGCCTCTATTGTGGCCTGCGCAAAAGCAATTCCAGCTTGAGCCGTTACCGGATGACTGAAGATGAAATTATCGCAACAGCAAAACAAATTAAAAAAACAGGCGTTCCGACTGTCGTTTTGCAATCGGGTGAAGATTCATTCTTTTCCACCGACAGGATTTGCCGTCTGATTGAGCAAATTAAAAATGAAACGGGACTGGTCATCACATTATCCGTAGGCGAAAGAAGCGCTTCCGACTTTCAGTCTTTTCAGCAGGCGGGAGCGAACCGTTATCTGCTCAAGCATGAAACCGCGTCCCCGGAACTATACAAATATATACGTCCCGGTTGTCATCTGGACAAACGAATGCAATGTCTGCGTTCACTGAAGCATCTTGGCTTTGAAACGGGAACGGGTAACATGGTCGGTCTGCCGGGACAAACAATGGAAATTCTGGCCGACGATCTGATTTTCATGAAACAACTTGACGCCGATATGCTGGGCATCGGACCGTTCATCGCTCATCCCGATACACCTTTCGCCGGCATTGATAATGACGATATCGAACTGACGTTACGGGTTGTGGCCGTAGCCCGGTTGCTTACACGCAATACGAATATTCCCGCCACTACGGCCCTGGCCACCCTTCACCCCCAGGGTCGGCTTCTTGCTCTTCAGGCCGGCGCCAATGTTGTCATGCCGGATTTCACGCCGGAAATTTACAAATCCCGCTATGATATCTATCCTGGAAAAACCGACACCAACCCTGCGGAAGAAACCATTGAAAAACTAAAATCCGATATTCAATCAATAGGCCGTACAATAAACTTCTCCGTCGGTAATCGCCAAATCAGACCATATCAGGGAATAACGCACTGACCGGAAGATATCAGGCCTCAAAAACCATTTTTTTCACTACTTATTTTCCTGAGTTTCTTTTCCATTGCCGGAATGTCGACTTCTTTACCGTAAGTATCAAGAATAAGAAAACCCACAAGTCTAATTTTTCAAATGCGGAATTTATTTTTCAGGACAAGATAATCCCCTTTAACCATGGAATTATATAAGTTAGTGAACTTATTCATGACTTGTAGTTCTCTTAATACATCAAACAAAACATGACTTTATGTTTGACAAAATTTCATATTGCAGTTATAAGCTGCGGCAGTCTGCCGGTCTGTCCTGTTTTCGAACATGCAGGGGAAATTTCCAGATGAAAAGTCAACAATTCAGATTGTAAGCAGATTAAATATCCGAAAATCATAATAAATTTTAATGAAGAGAGGGAAGGAATTTATGGCAAATGAAAATTTAGAAAGTAAGAGATGGTTGATTGCCATCGCAGCTGTGATCATTCAGTTGTGTCTTGGTACTGTCTACGCATGGTCGGTGTTTAAAATGCCTTTAATGAAGATGCACGGCTGGGATGGAAAATCAGTCCAATACACCTTCATGATTCTTATGGGCATTCTTGGATTAGCTGCTGCTTTCGGCGGTACTTTGGTTGATAAAAAAGGACCGCGTTTCGTAGCTACAATTGGCGGTATTCTTTTTGGTATCGGTACTTTAGTTGCCGGTTATGCTGATCAGGTTGGAAGTATTGCTCTTCTTTATCTTGGATTCGGTGTAATTTGCGCACTGGGCAATGGTTTTGGCTACGTTACACCCATCGCCACGTTGATTCGCTGGTTCCCGGATAAAAGAGGTCTGGTGACAGGTCTGGCGGTTATGGGGTTCGGCGCGGGTGCCTTTTTCATGGGCAAAATAGCTCCCATTATGATCAAATCATATCAGCAGATTGATCCCGCCGGCACAATGATCGCATCCGGTGTTTCCACAACTTGGTATATCTGGGGTGTTATATTCCTGGTTCTTGTAACCGGTTCCGCTCAGTTTTTTAAAAATCCTCCCGCCGGTTGGTTGCCGAAAGGATTTACACCTGCCGCCACTTCTGTTTCCGCAGCCGATTCTTTCACTCTGGGTGAAGCCGTGAAAACTCCCCAGTGGTGGATGCTCTGGTCCATGCTGTGCCTGAACGTTTCTGCAGGTCTTGGCCTTATTTCCCAGCACTCTCCGCTGGCTCAGGATATTTACAAAAAAACCTTTGGCCTAACCGGTGAATTAACTCCGGAACAGGTAGCCATTGTCGCCGCTGCCGGTGGTGCTGTTGTGGCTTATGCTGCTATATTCAATGGTCTGGGAAGACTTTTCTGGGCCAAAATTTCCGATAATATCGGCCGCAAAATGGTTTTCTTGATCATGTTTGCGACACAGGCAATTTTGTATGTACTGGTTGCCAAAGGATTCATCGCAACCTATTGGCCTTTCATTTTTGTTTCCTGCTATCTGTTAGCCTGCTACGGCGGCGGCTTCGCTACTATGCCCGCTTTTGCCGCGGATTCCTTTGGTCCGGCCAATATCGGTAAAGTATATGGCTTCATGCTGACCGCTTGGAGCGTCGCCGGTATCGTCGGTCCCTTTGTTTTTGAAGCATTCAAACCTCAGGCTTTATTTATCGCGGCAGGACTTCTGGTTGCCGGTTTCTGCATTACCTTGGTGTTCAAGGCGCCTAAAGGTAAAAAAGCTTAAATACTTTTTCTTATCTGAAAACAAAAGCCCCTTCAGTCAAAGAACTGAAGGGGCTTTTTAATGACCATCTTTTTTACATTCGCCATTACAGGTTTTTCGTTTATTGACGAAACAACCCAATATAGTAACCTTGTTTTGGAGCATTCAAACCGCAAGAACTTATGATCGCCTGTCTCTCAACATCCGGTCTCTGTACGGCACTGGCTTACTATCACCCACCAAGCAAAATTATTATTTACTTAATAAATACAATTATTTAAATCCAATAAAACAAAAATTGTCACTAATAATTTACTTGACTTTAAAATAAATAATTCAATACTGAATATTAAAAATTTTAAAAGGAGGTTTTCTTATGTCTGACAATCTTGCTAACCCTGCACCGCTTGGGTTGATGGGTTTTGGAATGACTACCGTTCTTTTAAACATTCATAATGCCGGCTTATTCGAAATAAGCGCAGTTATTATGGCAATGGGTATTTTCTATGGAGGAATTGCCCAGATCATCGCAGGATGTATGGAATTTAAAAAAGGTAATACCTTCGGAACAACAGCCTTTACATCCTATGGGCTCTTCTGGTTAACACTCGTATTTCTTATTTATTTTAACGGAAAATTCGGCATGCCGGCAAACAATGTTGGATTCGTCGCCTGCTATCTTTTTCTGTGGGGGGTGTTTACATTTTTCATGTGGATAGGCACATGGAAGGCCAACCGTGGACTTCAGGTGGTCTTTTTGACGCTGACCATCTTGTTCTGGATGCTGGCTACGCGTGATGCATTCGGTTGGACCGGGATGTGGGCTGTCTTAACCGGATGGGAAGGAATCTTCTGCGGCGCTTCGGCTATTTACTGCGCAATGGCTCAAGTCCTTAATGAAAGCTATGGAAAAGTAATTTTACCGCTGGGGCAGAAATAGCTTTAACAGTAATTTGCTGAAGATTTAAATGGTAAATCAGCTTAACTTTTTTGCTCATTAAATCCAGAGTCCCCTTCGAATCTCTATTCGAAGGGGACTTTTTCTCAGAATTTTAAAAATTCAAATATCCGGACAAAGCGACATATGGCAGCTAATGGATTTCATTCTTCAATGAATAGATCCAAATAGAATTTTTATAGAATAATTTTCAAAATATGGTAACAAGGAGAAAAAAGTTTATTTTTTCCCTATGAAGTACTTTATTAATTCTACAGCAGATTATCATCAGCATGACCTGACTTCGCTGGGATGGGAACTCACCGTCTGTAATTCTCTGGAGCCGCTCAACAGCCCCTGCCGCAAGATACTTTCATCACCGGGTTCGTTCGGCGTTCATCTTTATAATTTTCTGAAAACAATAGTTCCTTTTAATGACGTCCACTCTATCCTGGAAATCGGCGGCGGCATGGGCTATCTGATGTGCGATTTTCTGAATTTAAATCCACAATTGAAGTCCAAAATGATCGATATCTCTCCTTACCTTCTGAACAAGCAAAAAGAAACCTTACAATCCTTTGATGTTGCTTTTGAACTCGCCGACATATTGACGGTTCCCTTAAAATCCCTCGCCGTTTTTGATTTGGTTATAATGAATGAAAACCTGGGCGATCTGCCGACATGGGTCGCCGGTCCAGAAAAAGAAAGTGACACCGCGCCGGGAAACGAACATATGACCGGGAAGCTGAAATATTTCAATACAAAATATAATTTGCCGCTGGGTTTGAGTGAAAACGAACATATCAATATCGGCGCCATAGAAACAGTGGAAAAACTTTGTCTTGCCGGAATCAAGTACATTTATTTAAGCGAGCATAGCTGTGAAGCTGTTGTTCCCGAATACATTAAACCTTTTATATCGCTCGTTCCTTCCGGTTCTCCGGAGATGATTTCTCTCAAAGGCCACAAAGAATTCACTGTTAAATTTTCTTACTTGCAGAAAATAGCCAAAGTGTTAAAGTACAACACGTGGCGCGGACCATTTGCCGATTTTCTCCCTTTAAATTTCAGCGACAAGGTAAAAACAGCACTGAGGCTCAAAACACCCTTTACTGACGAGCAGGAAATTATCCGGCAGTTTGTTTACGACCTTTTCAAGTACGAATATTTAGTTTTGACTAAAGGAGATAAAAAATGAAATCAAACATGACGATTATTTTTCTGGCATCCATTTTCTTTTTATCTTTTACGGCAGGAGAAGCTTCGGCTTTCCGTTGCGGCAACGGTCTGGTCGGCACCGGCGATACTAAAGCGCAAGTGCTTAACACCTGCGGCAAACCGACATCACAGGAAAAAAGATGCAAACAGAGTTGGACGACAAAGAAACAAAAATGCGATAAAAAAGTTGAGGTCTGGTATTACAATTGCGGCGACAACGATTTTATTTACGCCCTTACTTTCGAAAATAATACCTTAACCGGCGAAAACACCGAAGGCCGCGGCAGCGGCAGATCGGGCTGCATGGGAAAATAATTTATTTCCGGTTCGATAACTGAAAATAATAATCATTAAGGTTCCCGGAAATTGTCTGATCAATGTAATGAAAAGGTTGATAACCAGGGAGGTAAAAATGCATAAATATAAATTAATCATTTTTGCTTCTCTGGCAGCATTGATGTTTGACGGAATTAACGCCAATTATTCATTGGCAACAGACCTGACATCTTTATGTTCAGCAGGAGACAGCATTCTTTCCGCTTGGGAGAAAATGCTGTCCAAGGGATATCTTGAGGTATCACAGGACAAGAGAGGGGGCTGGAAAGCAACAAAGCATCTGTGGGTTCCCGGATCGGGCAGCTTCGATATCAGCAAGTCGGATTCCATTGAGTCGCCCTATGTTTTAATTATTAAATTCAAAACAAAGCATTGCGGCAGTAATTTTTTCAGCCCAAATGCAAATGGTCCTTATTATCAAGTTTTTGACAGGAAATGCGGATTTGTCAGCGTTGAAGAGGCGTTAACCAATTGTCAGGATAATGATTTCGTTGATTATAATAATCAACCTCATGCGGGAAACATATACGATATAATGGTAAATTATTTATATCAAAATGGATCATGGATCATAAGTCAGGGAAATGATAATTTTATGATATTTTTTAGCGACGGTTTAAAAAATAATCTGAACCGTGAATATTTTAGGGATCTGCTTACTATCAAGGCTAAATAGAATTTTTAATAAAGGCGAACACGCCTTACCGCAGCTTATCGCGTATTTCCGTCAGCAATAAAATCCGTCTCATTTTTTTTGTTTTCGACAATCCGTCTATTTGCCGTCCTTTATCAGCATCGTCGCCGGATCAAGCAGCAAATCGTTTTTCGCGGAGTCGTCAGCTTTGCCCTTGAGGGATTTTATATAAACCTCATCGCCTTTGGTTGCCAACTGAACCATCACATCGAACAAATCGGCGATATGCAGGAAAGACAGAGGAAGGCCGTTTTCCTGCGGCGGCTCATGTCGGTGCGTGTGCACCGTAAACCACATGCGCATGGCATATTTCCGGGTCAGTTCCTTTAACTGAACAAGCTGGCCGCGTCCCGCGTCATCGAATCTGAAACCGTCAATGATTATGGTGTGCGGCTTGAAAATATTCTGCTGCATCAAATCATTCAAACGTTCTTCCAGCTTCGGCGCGCTGAAACCCTCCACCTTGAAGGTCATGATAAAACGATACGGCTGGATTTTATCCCAGTAATCATTGATTCCTGTAATTCCGAATTTTTCGGCGATGTCGTGAAACAATTCCTGATACCACAGATCAACCTTGCTTACCGCGTCATTGAGGCTGACATGCAGGACGGAATTTTCCCTCAGCATCATATTTAAAGCCAGTTGAACAAGCAGGGCGGTTTTTCCAACGCCTGCGTAAGCAAGCACAGCGCCGAAACCTCCGGCGGGTAAAATATCATCATTGTCATAACCAAGATTGACGAGCGGATTACGGTAAATCATTTCTTTTTTTATCATGAGAATATCCTTATAAACTAAATAATTATCATTATTTCCCTTTTCAGGGCAGCACTGACTGTGAACATCATTTTATTTACGCGGCTGATTTCTTATTTTGAGCCACTTCCAAAGCTATTTTTTCCGCGATGGATTGCGGCACCTGCCGGTAAAGGGCAAATTCCATTGTGAACTGCGCCTTCCCCTGTGTGGCCGAACGAAGAATCGTGGAAAACCCGAACATCTCCGCCAGCGGAACCTGCGCTTCAATCACGCACATGACATCTTCATCCTGAGAACCGATAATCATGCCGCGGCGCTGGTTCAAAAGCCCCATCACCGATCCCTGAAACTCCGCCGGGGTTTCTACAACAACTTTCATTATCGGTTCATGGATAACCGGCTTAGCCCGCAGGTAAGCTTCTTTGAAAGCGCCGCGCGCCGCCGCCTGAAAGGCCATATCCGAAGAATCTACCGCGTGCGATGCGCCGTCGTTAATAACAACCTTCACGCCGGTAACCGGAAACTCCAGTTTCGGCCCTTTGGCCATACTCTGTTTGAATCCTTTTTCGCAGGCGGCAATATATTGCGTGGGAATCGCGCCGCCGAATATTTTATTTTCAAAAACAAATTCGGCATCGCTGATCGGCTCCAGATAACCGGCAACACGTCCGAACTGACCGGCGCCGCCGGTTTGTTTCTTGTGCGTGTAATTGAAATCGGCGCGCTGGGTGATCGTTTCGCGGTAAGCGACTCGGGGATTGCCTGTTGTAACATCGGCGCCGTACTCACGACGCATTCTTTCCACGTAAATATCCAGATGCAGTTCGCCCATGCCTTCGATAATCGTGTCGCCGGTTTCGTTATCGACAAAAGTCTTGAACGTCGGATCTTCCTTTGCAAATCTGTTCAGAGCTTTGGCCATCGCCAACTGCGATTTGTTGTCTTTGGGCACGATCGCGAGCGAAATAACCGGTTTGGGAACATACATCGAAATCATGGTTAAATTTATCTCCGGAGAAGTGAAAGTATCTCCTGAAGAACATTCGATTCCGAATAAAGCGCCTATATAACCGGCCCGTAAATGCTCAACATCCTCCATCTGGTCGGCGTGCATGCGCACAACACGGCCCACTTTCACTTTTTTACCGTTGCGGATATTAACGATCGTCGAGCCTTTCGACAGTGTTCCCTGATAAACGCGAATATAAGTTAACTGCCCGTACTGTCCGTCTTCCAGTTTAAAGACCAGCGCGACAATCGGCTTTTCGGTATCGTTGCTCAGCACGACTGTCTCTTCATTATGGTCCATATCAATCGCTACATTTTCTATTTCGGACGGACAGGGAAGAAGATAAGTTACCCCGTCAAGCATCGGCTGAACACCTTTATTCTTATAAGCCGACCCCATATAAACGGGAGTGATTTCCCTTTTCAGAGTTCCCTTGCGCAAAGCGACATAAATCAAATCGGAGCTGATTTCACGTTCCTCCAATATCGCTTCCGTCAATTCATCGGAGAACAGCGACGCGGCATCAATCAATTCTTCCCTTTTTGCCTTTGCTTCTTCCAGAAGATCGGCTGGAATTTCCGCCTCACGGACAATCTCGCCGTTATCGCCGTCAAAATAAATAGCCTTCATACCGACCAGATCTACTACACCCTCCACATCATTTTCGAGGCCGATAGGAATCTGCATCGCCACAGCATTATGCCCAAGTTTTGTTCTTAACTGATTGATGACACGGAAGGGATTGGCTCCGCTGCGGTCGCATTTATTGATAAAAGCGATGCAGGGCACTTTGTATCTTTTCATCTGTCGATCTACCGTAATGGACTGCGATTGTACTCCTCCAACAGCGCACAAGACCAAAATGGCTCCATCCAGAACACGCAACGAGCGTTCCACCTCGATAGTAAAATCAACGTGACCCGGTGTGTCGATTATATTGACCTCATGGCCTTTCCATTCACAATAAGTCGCCGCCGAAGCGATGGTGATGCCGCGCTCCTTTTCCAGTTCCATGGAATCCATCGTGGCTCCCACGCCGTCCTTGCCCTTGACATCATGGATGGCATGAATTCTTTTTGTGTAATAAAGAATTCTTTCGGTTAATGTGGTTTTGCCGGAATCAATATGAGCGCTTATTCCGATATTGCGAATTTTTTGATCATCGATTTTCATTATCCATTATCCTTTTTTAAAACCCTTCTTTTCTAATTATACTTAATTTGTTTCTCATTATCCCATTTATTTTGCTGCAGGGATCGTTCCATCGAGCGGTGTCACTAATCCCACTCCGTTGCGGGGATAATTCCCAATAGCCTCTGACTATTGGATAATTCGGCTTACAAAATTTAGTTCACTACGCTCCTAAATTATGAGTCTCATTACGACTAGCGTCTTAAACTTCGCTACGCTTGTTTTCAGCGAGTCTCATTAATAAAAAAACCCCACACTTGTTAGAATCTCTGCAAGATGGGGTATCCACCGTAAACGAGCTTATTTGTGAGGCTGGCTTAATACATTTTGCGTCGCAATATGTCAAGTTATTCTTTTTAAACAAAAAACTTTAAGAAAACTTGTCTCTTAAAGTTAAACGTGATAATCATCATTCAACCTTAATTAGTTGAATTACAAAGGAGTTTATAATGCCTGAAGAAATCATGCCCCGCCTCTACCGGATTATCATACCGTTGCCGAACAGCCCGCTGAAAGATCTTAATTCGTATGTAATTAAATCGGATGACCGGAATCTGATTATCGATACCGGGTTCAACCGTAGTGTCTGTTTTGAGGCCATGGATAAAGGCCTGCGTGATCTGGATATCGATTTGACCAAGACGGATTTCATGCTCACCCACATGCACTCCGATCACACAGGGCTGGTTTCCAGATTTTTCACCGATACAAGCAAAGTTTATATCAGCAGAATTGACTCTATGGTATTTAACGAAAACATCGATTGGCAGGCTATGCTGGACTATGCGTTAAGCAGCGGTTTTCAACTGGAAGAACTTGTTAAGGCGATGGAAAGCCATCCGGGGTTCAAGTACAGTCCGAAAAAAATCCCGGAATTTACTCTCCTTGACGACGGCAACATTATTCACATCGGCGACTATAAACTTAAATGTCTTTTGACGCCCGGACATACCGAAGGACATATGTGTCTTTATGAAGAGGAAAAACAAATTCTTTTTTCCGGAGACCACGTCCTCTTCGACATTACGCCACATATCGAGTCCTGGTCTTATGAAGTGAATTCTCTCAAAAATTATATGGAAAGTCTGAATAGAACCAGAAACCTTCCCGTTAAACTGGCCCTGCCCGGACACCGCAATTTCTTTACCGACCTTAAAGGAAGAATAGACGAGTTGAAAGAACATCACGAAACAAGAGCTAATGAAGTACTTGAGGTATTGGGGAATAATACAATGAGCGCATACGATATTGCCGCAGGAATGACCTGGGATATCGATTGCGAAAACTGGGAGCAATTTCCCACTGCCCAGAAATGGTTTGCTGTCGGCGAAGCTATTGCGCATTTACGTTATCTGGAAAGCGAAGGACGAATCAAAAGGAACACCGGGCATAAAATCGTGACTTTCTCGGCGCCTTGAGGATTATTTAATAATCGGCTTTCTCTTTTGAAGTTTATCTGTTTTTTGTTCCTTAGATCAGCGCTCGTTCTTTTCTTTTATTTTTAGAACGATCAGACTTCTCCCAGGATTTTCATAATCATTTTTATCAATTTTTTTGTCGTAATCGGTTTGGGGAGGATATAGTTATTTCCGATTTGATTTTTTTCTTCGTCATCACCGATATCATCATTTGTAGCCAGTGCCGTAACATAAAGAATTGGAATATTTGCCGTAGCGTCATTTTCCTTCAAAGCAGCCGCAACATCCTCGCCTGGCATATCCGGCATGAACAGATCAAGCAGAATGATATCCGGTTTTTCTTCTTTGGCCAGTTTTATTCCCTCCTTGCCGTTTGTCGCAATAATTACATCAAACAACCCGGAATGCATAAGATTCTTTTTGACGAAGTAACAAAAATCAGCTTCATCATCTATAGTTAAAACCCTAATATTATCTGCCATATTGTACCTCCTTAGTATCCGTCATTTCGCCGGTGGGCAGAAGGATGCTGTCGCATAGAATAAAACCGGAATCAGATGTGTTTATCCATCCACGCGATCACGTCGCTGAAGACTTCTTCACGGTTAATTTCATTGAGTGATTCGTGACGGCCATCTTTATAAAATTTAAGAGTCACATCGTTGATGCCAATGCTTTTTAATGAATTATAAACCTGAGTCACACCTTTTGTATTTGCACCAACGGGGTCTTTCGCGCCGGAGAAAAGATAGATGGGCAGGTTCTTCGGAATTTTCATAATATTTTCTTTTTTGTTGATGTACGCAAGTCTCCCCAGCATGTCGCAGAAAAAACCAGCCGTAAAAACAGCGCCGCACCAGGGATCGTTGATATACTTATCCACCTCGGCGTTATCACGTGAGAGCCAGTCGTAATCGGTGCGGTTCGGTTTGAAAGCGTTGTTGAAAGCGCCGAAGGAGAGCTTGTTCATTATCTCGCTTTTTGCTCTTTTCCCGTGAAGCTTCGCGTCCATTTTCGCTATCAAAAGACCCACTTTGCCGATAGCGCCCGGATCACCACCGGTACCTGAAAGAACAAGACCGGAAAGTTCATTGGCGTAAAGCATCGAATAGTGCCGGGAGAGGAATGAGCCCATACTGTGACCGAAGAGAAAAAACGGTTTATTCGCATTTTCCTTTTTGATGATACCGGTTAAGGTATACATGTCGTTTACGACTTTTTTCCAGCCGTTTTCATCGGCGAAATAACCGACATTTTCCAGAGATCCGGCGGTCTTGCCGTGCCCCCGATGATCGTTCGCATATACGATATATCCCGCTTTTGTCAATGCAGCGGCAAAGCGTTCATAACGCGCGGCATGTTCCGCCATTCCATGGGCTATCTGAACGGCACTCTTGACCGCAGATGCGTCATCCGGCATCCATTTATAAGTAAATATCTGAATTCCATCCGACGCTTTGAAAGTAAAGGTATCGATCTTCATCTCAATCTCCCTTTGTTTATCTGATTGAAACTCTTTTTAATCCTGAAACTTACTGTTCTTAATGCTTTTATGGAAATAACAAAATTTAAAACTATCTTTAATCTTTATCAATATTTTTTTTGATAAAGTCAGCGATTTCTTCAGTGGCTCTCCTGGCTTCGGGAATTCGCACAACTGTGTGAAAAACATGGAAGAGATCTTCCCATTCCTTAAACTGGCAATCAACGCCCGCCCGTTTGAGGGCATCGGCTATGCGCCGGGAATCGCTGAGCAACATTTCGCACGTCCCCGCATGAATCAACACCGGCGGAAGACCGCTCAAATCCGCATACAATGGAGAAATAAGCGGCGCACATACATCGGCATTGTTGGCGTAAAGTTCAGACATATAATAAAGACCGGACAAAGTTATCATGGGATCAATATCGGCTTTTGTGGCAATCGTTTCTCCGGTAATGGCCAGATCAACCCATGGCGAGATGGCAAAAGCCGCAGCAGGAAGCGGGTCTCCACTATCTTTCAGCGCAATCAACGTCGCGAAGGTCAACCCTCCTCCGGCTGAATCTCCACCCATAACGATGGATTTCGCCGGCACACCCTGATGCAAAAGCCAGCAATAAGCGTTAACCGCGTCCTGCACTGCGGCGGGATGCGGATCTTCCGGCGCCAGACGGTAATCCACGGATAAAACTCTCATCTGAGATAAATGACTTAATACTCCGGTAAAACCCGTGTATGCTTGAGGAGAGCCGAGCGCATATCCCCCGCCATGGAGATAAAAAATTGTTGCCTGACGATTGTTTTCAGCAGCGTTTATCCACAAGGCCTCCGGTCCTCCGGCATTGACCTTTTCAATTTTACATCCCGCCGGCGGCTCGGAAAAGGCCATCATATCCGCCAATCCCTTACGACACAGATCTATAGGCAGTTCTCTGATATTCGGCAGTTTAAATTTAGCCATAAAGGCCATGACATTTTTCGCTTCCCGGCTAATCATTATTTTTCCTCGTTTCTATTGTCCCGGAATAATCATTTATTATGGCATTTCGGATTTTACCACAGTTTCTCAGGTTCAAAGTCTAATGCAGGTTCAGGATGGACTTCAAGAGGGAACATTTTAAATGCATAACGGCCTAAATATACTTATCAATCTCCTCCAATAATCTTTCTAACTTATACGGTTTGGAAAAAAACGAATGTTTACCCATCATATTCTTACGTCTTTCCTCTTCCTGTTTGGTTAATAGTGCCGTAACAAAAATTATCGGAATGTTTTGTGTCTGGGGATTGTCCTCCAGTATGGCGACAACATCTCCTCCTTCAATATCAGGCATATTGATATCCAGTAATATCAGATCCGGATGTTGCGTTTTTGCCAGCAATATTCCCATTTCTCCATCCGGAGCGGTGATAACATCAAATCCGTTTTTGTTCAGATCATATTCTACCATCCGGAGAAACACCTTATCATCGTCAACTACCAGAATTTTTTTGGATTCAACCACGGGCGATCTCCTTCTTAACTTCTTCAAAAGTCATTCTTAACTTTTCTATATTGCTTTTTAAAATTTCAATATCCTGTTTTTGCGATGCCCCCAGTTCTATCTGTTTGGCTATCGTTTGAATTCCTTCGATGCGCAGATTTCCCGCCGAGCCATTAATCAAATGCGCGCTCTTCCGGATTTCTTCGTAATCCGTACCGCGTGTGATTTCTTCCAGCATTTTCATGGCCGGTTCGGTCTGCTCGATAAACATGTCCAGCAGTTCATTGAACAACTCTTCCGGCATATCCAGTTCCCGAAAAGCCTTTTCTCTGTCAATCAGCATGATGCCTCCCTTATATCTGATAAACTTTTCCGTCAGCTTTCAGAATCTTTTGACCGTTCATCACTGGCGGCTGACAGCCTTTGAATTTCGTGTTTAATTATATGATAAGCTTGCCTAATTGTATAGTCTTTCTTTAGAGCCTGTCTGAATTGAACGATCAATTCGCCTTTACTTTTTTAAAGAGGTTAAATGCTGCACGGCTTTTTCCAGGCCGTCAAGGGTCAGTTCGAACATGGGAAAAATTTGCCGGATTGCCTGCGTCGTCCTGGCATAATCCCATTCGTAAGACGGCATGGGATTCCTCCAAACGGCATAGCGGAACGTTTTGGCCAGGAATCGCAGTCGTTCAATACTGGCGCCTGTGGGTGTTGCATCTATATAGATA
>JAJFTS010000055.1 GCA_021372815.1 Deltaproteobacteria bacterium
TTTCTAAAAATATCCAGACAAAAGTTCGGTGGACATTGCGGCTTTATTGATTTATTTCCGGCAAGGTGCTGGTATAATCAAAAAATTGCCGAATTTATAACTTAGATTTTCAGGTTATTATATTTATGGATTTAAATCTGTTTTATCAAAAAAAATTATTTTTCCGCTTTGTCATAAATAAACTGGCAAATGTTCCGCTGGATTACAAAGAAAGAAATTCTTTGATTGACAAATCCCGGCAGGAGGGCTCTGCTCACCTGAAAGCCGCAGTGGTCTTATTGCTGAATTTTAAAAAAATCAATGGTCAGTCAGAATATGTTTTTCAGCTGATTAAGCGCTCTCAGAATGTTTCTCAAGCCGGAGATATCAGTTGTCCGGGCGGAATGCTTCAACCCAAGCATGATAATTTTTTAAGTTCTTTTCTAAAAACGGGAATGCTTCCCACCTTACGCGGCAATACGGCAAAACGCATTCAGAAAGTGAATGGTGAGACAGCTGAACTTATTCGTCTGTTTTTGACCAATGCCTTAAGAGAAGCCTGGGAGGAAATCGGATTGAACCCTCTGAATACAAAATACCTGGGAGCACTGCCTTCCTACTCTCTTTCTTTACTTGCGCGGACAATTTTTCCCGTTGTCTGCGTTACCCGAAAACCATTTATTTACAAATTAAGTTCAGAGGTGGAAAAAATTCTGGAAATTCCCCTGAATTTTTTCTTCCAAAGCAGCAATTACGGCATGCTGGACGTCACAACATCTCTCGGGGAGAACGCGGAACCTATGCGATATCAAACACCGTGTCTGGCTATTCCCGATGAGAACGGGAATAATGACATTCTGTGGGGCGCCACATTCAACATCATTCAAAACTTTCTGCGTATTATTTCCGACGATTGTGTTCCCACTGATTATTCCTCCAGAACATTCAAAAAAGTCCTCACGCTCAAATACATTTCTCCCCGAGGCTGACTATGGCCGGGTTAAATATTAAGCAAACGGACATCAATACCATTATCTTTGATTTTGATGGAACTCTGGCAAAACTGAATATTGACTTTCAGCAAATGCACGAATCTATCGAAAAACATATTTTATCGTACGGGATTAAAAGAGATGGGCTGCATAGCAAATTTGTTTTAGAAATGATTGAAACTGCCAAAGCAATACTGATCAATCAGATGCCGCATCAGGCGGACACTTTTTTAAATGAAGCAAACGCCATCATTGAAAATATTGAAATCGAAGCTGCAAGCACCGGCGAACTTTTTGAACATACGAAAGAGTTGCTGAAATATCTTGACGCCGTCGATATCTCCTGCGGAATAATAACCAGAAATTGCAACAAAGCAGTAAAAATCGTATTTCCTGAAATATTGTCTTATTGCGCTGTGGTGATATGCCGCGATGATGTGAAGAGAGTTAAACCACATCCGGAACACATTACCACGGCTTTAGAAAAACTTGGCAGCTCTGCCGGGAATACTCTAATGATTGGCGATCACCCTCTGGATATAAAAACCGGCCGTAATGCCGGAACAAAAACCTGCGGTGTTCTCACCGGCCATTTTCAAAAAGACGCTTTTTTAGAAGCGGGAGCGGATATCGTTCTGGCGCAAGCATCGGATTTATTAAATATAATTAAATGATTCTCTCAAAATATTGTCACTAATTGACAGACAGTATTATTTTAAACTATAATAATAAGGAATTCTTTCGAAAGAACGATAACATAACATTTTTTACAAACAAAATAATAACGCAGGTCACCATGGAACCAGATATTTTTTTAGAATACCTTGCCGGATTCAAAAAAGCTTATCCGAAAAAATTCGTTTCGGAAGATGACATTTTCAGTCATATTCGTCGCGGAGATCATATTTTTGTCGCCTCCGGTTGCGGCGAGCCTCAATATCTCGTTCAGGCAATGATACGTTATGTAGAATCGAATCCCAAAGCTTTCTTTGACGCTGAAATAATTCATATCTACTCATTGGGACTTGCGCCCTATACCGCGGCCAAATATAAAGCGAATTTTCGCCACAACTCTTTTTTCATCGGGAACAATACGCGTGATTCCATTAACGCGGGAATGGCCGACTATACACCCATTTCTCTTTCCCAGGTTCCTTCTCTTTTAGACAGCGGTGTCGTCCGGATTGATGTGGCGCTGATACAAACCTCCATGCCGGATGAACATCATTACTTAAGCCTCGGAGTCAGTGTGGACGTGGTAAAAGCCGCAACGGAAAAGGCAAAAATTGTTATTGCTCAAATCAATCCCAATATGCCCCGCATCCACGGCGACGGATTCATTCACATTAAAGACATTGATTTTATTATTCCTTATGATGAACCACTTCTGGAAGTATCAAGCGAGCGCACAAGCGACGTTATTAACACGATCGGGAAAAACGTTGCCCGTCTGGTGCAGGACGGCGATACCATTCAAGTGGGATGGGGAGGGCTGCCCAACGCCGTGATGTTCTGTTTATCCAACAAAAAGCATCTGGGCGTGCACACCGAACTTTTAAGCGACGGTCTTGTTGATTTAATCAAAGCCGGTGTTATCGATAATTCCAGAAAAACAATTGACCACGGAAAAACTGTCGCCTCCTTCAGCATGGGAAACAAATCCACTTATGCTTTTCTTGATAACAATCCTTCCATATCCCTTCGGACACTGGACTATACGAATAATCCGCTAATGATGGCTAGAATAGATAACATGGTCGCCATTAACAGCGCGTTAGAAATAGATTTAACGGGTCAGGCCACTTCAGAATCAATCGGCGGTATCTTTTACAGCGGTATCGGCGGACATCAGGATTTTATGAGAGGCGCGCTGTTTTCCAAAAACGGCAAAACCATTTTAGCCCTCAAATCAACTTCTCTCAACGATACCGTTTCCCGCATCGTGCCCGCATTGAAGGAACAGGCCGGGGTGACTCTCAATCGCGGAGATGTGCGTTATGTGGTGACGGAATACGGAATAGCTTATTTGCACGGCAAGAACATCAGAGAACGGGCTATGGCCCTGATTTCCATCGCTCATCCCAAGTTCCGTCCCTGGCTGATCGAAGAAGCGAAGAAACGCGGCCTGATCTTTAAAGACCAGGCTTTTATACCCGGCAAACGCGGCGAATATCCGGAAGATTTGGAAACATACATTACGACAAAGACAGGCATGCGGATTTTTATCAGACCGGTCAAAATCAGTGATGAAACTCTTTTAAAAGATTTCTTCTATTCTCTTTCGGATCGAAGCATTGAAAGACGTTTTATATCCTCCCGCAAAGATATGCCTCACGAAAGACTCCAGGATTTTGTAATAATCGACTACACTCAGGAACTTGTCCTAGTCGTCGTCAAAGGAGATGAACACAATCAGTATATCGCGGCTGTCGGGCAATACGGAATTGATGAAAGCACGCATACAGCCGAAGTCGCCTTTGCCGTCCGTGACGACCAGCAAAATAACGGCATTGGTTTTGAATTGCTTAAATACCTGACTTATCTCGCTAAAAGACAGGGTTTGCTGGGTTTTACCGCGGACGTCCTTGTTGAAAACAGACCCATGCTTCACGTTTTCGAAAAGGGAGGTTTTGATATTAAAAAGAAAATTGACAGTGGCGTTTATGAATTAACACTGAAATTTAAAGCATAACTCGCAAAGGAGCTAACCATTGATTAATCCACACGTTTTTAGAGAATATGACGTCAGAGGCGTTGTCGATAAGGATTTAAATGAAGAATTTGTTTTCAATCTCGGCCGATCCATAGGAACCTACGCCTTGAAAAAAAGAATCAAGAACATGACTATCGGACGTGATTGCCGCTTGAGCTCCGATGACTATCATATTTTTTTAATAAAAGGTCTAAATGCCGCCGGCATCAACACCATCGATATCGGTCTTTGCGCCACTCCCATGCTTTATTTCTCCATTCGCCATTTGCATGTCGGCGGAGGAGTTATGATTACAGGCAGTCACAATCCTCCGGAATTTAACGGCTTTAAAATTTGTATCGGACACAGCACTATTTACGGAGATCAGATCCAGGAATTAAGAAAAATAATGGAAACCGGTAAATATTCGAAGGGAACCTTTTCGGCAAAATTCCGGGATATTTCCAAAGATTATGAAAATTACCTTTTCAAAAATATCAAAATCAACAAAAATATTAAGCTGATTGTCGACGGCGGCAATGGTGTCGGTGGACATTTCGCCCTTCCCCTTTTAAAACGTTTCGGCTGCGAAGTTATTCCTATTTATTGCGAACCGGACGGCAATTTTCCCCATCATTTTCCGGATCCCACCGTGGAAGAAAATTTAACCGAATTGATCAAATTAGTCCGCAGAAAAAAAATGGATTTGGGAATAGCGTTTGACGGCGATGCCGATCGTCTGGGTGTCATCAGCGACAAAGGCGAAATAATCTGGGGAGACAAACTGCTGCTTCTTTTTGCCCGCCAGATCCTCAAGAAAAAGCCTCATTCCACTATTATCGGCGAAGTGAAATGTTCACAGGTTTTATTTGACGATATAAAACAGCGCTCGGGCAAGGCCGTCATGTGGAAGGCCGGACATTCCCTGATCAAGGCCAAAATGAAAGAAGAAAAGGCTGTACTGGGCGGCGAAATGAGCGGACATTTCTTTTTTGCCGATCGTTATTTCGGCTATGATGATGCCATTTACGCCGCGCTGAGACTGCTGGAAATTCTCTCTCAAACGGGCGAAAAAATAAGCGAGTTGTTATCGGATGTGCCGAAAACTTATGCCACACCGGAAATCAGAGTGGATTGCGCGGACGATAAAAAAGCGGAAATCGTAAAAAAAATCAAAAAGCATTTTCATGACACGCCCGGCATTGTGGATATTGACGGAATACGCATTCCATTCAAAGACGGATGGGCGCTGGTTCGTTCTTCCAATACCCAACCCGTGATCGTTTTACGTTTTGAAGCAACATCGCCAAAGAGCCTGCAAAAAATTCGCGACAATATCGAGTCTCTTCTCGGTATAAAATAAGATTGCTTTCTATTTGGCAACTAGCTCATTTAAACATAACCCTTGGGATTTTGAGACTGCCAGCGCCACGCATCGGCGCACATATCCGAAAGATTGCGTTGGGCTTTCCATCCCAATATTTTTTGCGCCATAGCTGTATCCGCATAGCAGGTGGCAATGTCACCCGGACGGCGTTTTGTGATTCGATACGGTATCTTTTTCCCTGAAATTTCCGCAAAGGTTTGAATCATTTCCTTCACTGTGTAGCCACGGCCTGTGCCCAGGTTTACGATCAGAGGTTTTTGTTTTGATTTAATCAAAGTCATCTTTACTATCTTTTTCAGGGCCGCTGTGTGTCCCTCGGCCAGATCCATAACGTGAATATAATCACGCACTCCCGTCCCGTCTGACGTTGGATAGTCATCACCGAAAACATTTATTCTTTTGCGACGTCCTACGGCAACCTGGGTTATATAAGGCATAAGGTTGTTGGGAATTCCCTGGGGATCCTCACCCATCAAACCGCTTTCATGCGCCCCCACCGGGTTAAAATATCGCAGAATAACCATTCGCCAGACCGGGTCGCCTATATAAATATCCTGAAGAATCTGTTCAATGATCAGTTTCGAACGGGCGTAGGGATTGGTCGGCGCGGGCATTGTTCCTTCTTTGATGGGAATAACGGAAGGTTCTCCATATATTGAAGCCGAAGAGCTGAAAATGATATTTTTAACGCCTCTATCGGCCATGACGGAAAACAGAGACAGAGAACCTCCAATATTGTTTTCATAATAATTAATCGGACAGGCAACCGATTCGCCCACGGCTTTCAAACCGGCAAAATGAATAACCGAAGATATCCGATGCTTCTGAAAAACCCCGTCCAGAGCTTTTTGATTCCGAATATCTATTTTATAAAAAGGCGGTTTCTTTCCGGCAATTTTTGCAATCCGTTTCAGAACGGAAACTTTGCTGTTGGAAAGATTATCGACAATAACGGGATCATAACCCGCGGCAATGAGAGAAACAATCGTATGACTGCCGATATACCCCGTCCCTCCGGTAACGAGTATTGTAGAATTTGACGATATTTTTTTACTTTTTATTGATTTTGACATTTTCGAATATTTATCCATTCCGTTTTATTTTTTTCAATTCCCCAGTATCTTTCGTTTGATTTTAACTTTTATCATGTCTTCCATGTTTCTTCTTTGCTCAGGGCCGAACTTCTTCTCCAGAAGATCCAGATATTCCGGACGCGTGTGATACTTATGCCATGCTTCATCTCTGAATTTCAAGACATCTTTAGCACTCACATAATTTGTCGGCAAGGGCAGGCATTCATAAGAGAAAAAAGAATATCCCGCATAAGAATCCGGCAATTTCCAGCCGTTCTTTTTTGCCTTAAAGTACAATGGACTTCCGGGCAAAGCCATGCAGGTATAGAAGTTGGCAAACGGGGCGTTAATTTCACAGGCCAGATCGAGTGTCTGCCGCATTGTTTCCAGATTGTCTTCCGGAAGCCCAAAAATATAATTGGCCGCGACATTAATTCCGTAGTCATCAATTTCTCCCGTTATTTTTTTTATATCAATGTCATTAAATCTGCCTTTGGCAACCTGCTGCCTGACAAGTTCATTGCCGGCTTCCAACCCCACGGCCAGCCATTTTATTCCGGCCTGCCGGAAGATATCCAGGTATTCGGGCTTGATGGTATCAACGCGGGTGTAAGACCATAACCTCAAGTCGTAGCTCCGCTCTATTAATCCTCTCAGCAATGGTTCGAAATGCGCGGGGTGAAGGAAGAACATTTCATCGGATATCCTGATGGTTTGCACCCCCATTTCGACCAGTTTATCAAATTCCCGCAAAATAAATTCAGGACTCCAGCAGCGGATATGAGAAGAATCCGCCGAACTCACTCCCTCTCTGTTATCAACCCGATTAATGATATTGATCATGCAGAAATCGCACTTAAACGGACAGCCCAATGAAGTATATAATGCGGCAAAAGGTGTTCGTCGCGTATGATCGTAATCGGCATGCCAAAAGTGCGAACGGTAAAGATCAAACGGTTTTTTATCATAGGGAAGCAAATCCCACGCGTATCCGGGCAAGTCCTTATCTATTTTGCCTTCGGGCACAACCTGCTGCGGCGGATTCAGGGTCATATTTCCTTCTCTTTTATAACCGATACCTTTTATCCTGCTCAGATCATCTTCCAAATCACTACGGAGAAGCTCCTGCAACGCATAAACTCCCTCATTAAGAAGGACAATATCTATAAAAGAGTACGCCAATACCTCCCGGGGCAAGGCGCTGACATGGGGTCCGGCAAAACAGGTAGGATAGTCCGGATATGCCTGCTTGAGTTTTTCGCACAAACGCGCGCCACCGATCATGTTGGTCGTTCCGGCATTAGGATTCTGACCATATAATACAAAACAGATCAGTCGCGGATTTGCTTCACGGATTCTTTGGACGGCATGGGAATCATTTAAGCGTTCCGCATTGCAATCCAGAATGGCCACGCCGAATCCTTTGCTGCGGCAGGCCTGAGCAAGCAACAGACTCCACGTTGGAGTTTCAATCGCTGCATACGTTCTGCTCAAAGCCTGATAAGCATCTACTGAAGAATCAGGCTCTACAAAAAGCACATCCAAACGGCGATTTAATGTGGCAGTTTTCATTATTTTATCCGATTAACTTTCAGAATGAACGCAAAATCATACTTCGGATTTTCATTAAAACGACCCGGTCTGTTTCCTGAATAGTCAGTTAATAAGTCTCTGCATGAAAAATCAACAACTATTTTACGATCGGTTATTTTTATCCTGATCTGTTTCTCTGACCCGTCGCACCAGCAGTCGGCAGCAGTTTAAAATATTTTGCGGCGAGTAAACGGCCAGTTCATCCGTATAATAAAATCCGAAAAGATCTTTTGCTATCGTCTCGTCATCCCGGGAAGAATTAGTAACATAATCCTGAACATCCCGGGCGGACTTGCGGGCTTCCCGGAAAATATCTCCGATTTCTTTTTGCTCGGAAAAAAATCCGTTATGAGCCAACCCAAGATTTATTGAACCAAGCCTTTCCAGACAATCAATCGTCTTCATATAATCGGCAAATCCGGTGAAAAAGGTGGGGAAAAATCCTCGTCCGGGATAATGGTTCCCCAGACTGTCTGAAACCAAAACGGTATTAAGTGAGGGTATATGAACCAGAATATTGCCCGGAGAATGACCCTGAACTTCCAGAAAACAGATGATCAAATCTCCGAGATCAAGTTGTTCTCCATCGTTTACCACCTGGCATCCCCGAAGCGACGGCGGAGCGGCGATGGTTCCTGCAGTACTGCATATTCCCAGAGAAGTCAGGGCTTGAATCATATAAATATCCTCCGCAATCAGAGATTGCGCCGCTTTCGGATGCGTGATGAATGACTCGGCGCCCTTCGCTGCCATCACTGCCGCCTGCGGAAAAGATCGCTTCAGATAATCCAGCCCTGTAATGTGATCGCTGTGGGGATGGGAAACAATCAGATAGTCAGGCTTTGCTTCCAGCAAAGAAAGCTGTTGCAGTGTAACATCCGCTGTTGCCGATATTCCCGTCTCCACAAGCGCGCAATTGTTTTTGCCCTTTATCAGGTAAATATGAAAATAGTCGTTGCCTAATATCCAGAGATAATCATTGATTTTCCGGGGA
>JAJFTS010000060.1 GCA_021372815.1 Deltaproteobacteria bacterium
TGTCGATACACCCGCTGAAGCAATCAAGAAGCTTGGTGATTACATTTTATCGATAAATCAATATAAAAGCCTTAATCCGGTCGGTGTTCCCTTCTGGATTTTTGAGAAATTCAACAAACCGAAAAGCTGAGCAGGTTAAAAATTTTTAACAAATAACAGAAGCTCCGCAGCAGGAAACATTTCTGAAGTTTAATCATTTTTTCTCATCCAGCCGATCTTTAGTCAGCCGGGAACAATCTTTTTTACATTTTATTCAACGGATTAAATGTTTCATTAAAATAAAGGGCGGAAAATGAGGGATCCGCACTCTGCAACCCTACAGGCTCAATTATAAATATCATTATAATTCATATACTTATAACTATTTTGCCCTTTCTTTCAGGTATGGCATGATAATTTCAGTATATAAAGACAAATACCTGGAAAGGAGGTAACAGATCATGAAAAAGACATTAAGAACAATAGCAGTAGCGGCAGTGGTTATTCTTTGTACGGCAACTTTCGGATTCGCCGAATACGCGGCAACGGGAGCGGTTAATTTCCCGTATTTTCAGTTAGGCTGTCTGATTGTCGGCGGATTCATTTTGATGGCTCTGAAAAAGAAGTATGAAAAGATGTACGTGGCAGAAATGGTTGGCGCCTTCGCTCTTTACACTATACTGATGGCTTTGTTCACCAACCCGGTTATCGAAGCAGTTAAGAACATTGTAACCTAACAAAAGATTTAAGGATTTAAAAGAAGATTGATGTAACCGCTGTCAACAAAATTCATGATCTGTTTATATAGCGGCAGCCCCTCTTGAGGTGAAAACCTCAAGAGGGGTTTTTTATGAATATAAAGCTTAATTCTCCTTTAAAGAGAAAATAAGTTGTGTTAGCGTAATGTTAAATTGTTGAATAACGTTGTGAAATATACAAAAGTGTAATTTAAATGAGCATCAAGAAAACTGAAAATTAAATCATTATGAATTTTCTGGCGTTGGATTTTGAAACAGCAAACTATTACCAGGACAGCGCCTGCGCTCTCGGTTTAGTGCGCGTTGAAGACAACAGGATTGTTGATCAAGCTTCCTTTCTCATTCGTCCGCCCTATCGATATTTTGTTTTCACTTATATTCACGGAATCACCTGGGAGGATGTCGCGGATCAGCCGACTTTTGCCGAGCACTGGCAATCGATAAAACCTTTTTTCGAGGGAATTGATTTCGCTGTTGCGCATAACGCATCATTTGACAGAAACGTTTTGCGCGCCTGCTGCGAACGACACGGGATTATAAAACCGGCTGTTGATTTTCAGTGCACCATGAAACTGTCCCGAAAGGTATTTCATCTTTATCCTACGAACCTGCCCGCAGTTTGCCGAAATTTCAATATCGATTTACAGCACCATGACGCCCTTTCCGATACCCTCGCCTGCGCCAGAATTATGATTGAAATTTTAAAGAAACAAGATCTGAATCAATACCGGCCTTTCCGCAACAGGAATATCTTGTAATTATTTCGCTCCGGATGTAGTAACAAAAAACCAGTATTCATTTTGAAGAGATATCGAGGCAAATTTTTTATGACCACACCCATCGTATCCATCGTCGGCAAATCCAATTCCGGCAAAACAACGCTGGTGGAAAAACTGATCCCCGAATTGATCAAGAGGGGATACCGTGTGGCGACGATCAAACACAATAAGCACGGCTTCGATATTGATCATGAAGGCAAGGACAGCTGGCGGCACAAAAAAGCCGGCGCCTGCACAACGGTGATCGCCTGCCCCACGCGGGTTGCGTTGATTGAAGATATCGATCATGACCATTCTCTCGGTGAAATCCGGGACAAATACATCAAAGGCGCGGATGTAATTCTTGCCGAAGGTTATAAGGGAAATCCTTTTCCCAAAATCGAAGTTTTTCGTTCGGAACTGAAGCGTGAATTATTATGCGGGAACGAAGACAATCTTCTCGCTATCGCTGCGGATGTAAAACTGGATGTCGGTGTTCCCTGTTTCGATATTAATGATATAAAAAGTATCGCCGATTTGATCGAGAATAAATTCCTTAAATAACGCCTCTGTTTAGTCAAGGCTGTCCCTGAAGGCAGCGGCAAAACCGGCGTTTACGCGCCTATTTTCCGTACAGTCATCGGCAAAAGCTTTTTATAACACCAGTCAATCCAAAGATGCGTTAATAATCATTCTTGTCTTGTTCATAAGTCTGTCCATGTTTTCTTCACGATATCCCTTGATGGAAATCGGCTTGTGGATAATCATGGTGACACCGCCCGGCATTAAATCGAGACTACCTTTCGGCAGGATATTTCTGGTCCCGTTGATGGTGACGGGAAGTACGGGGATGCCGAGATCAATCGCCATTTTGAAGGCGCCTTTTTTGAACGGTCCGATTTTCCCGTCGCTGCTTCGTGTGCCTTCCGGGAAAAAAAGAACGGATGTTCCGTCTACGATTTTCGTTTTGGCGGCATTGATTGTTTCAACAGCGTTTTTCGTATCGGATCTGTCAATAAAAATATGTCCAAGGACTTTGCAGGCCAGACCGAGAACCGGCACAGTTTCCAACTCCTTCTTCATGACCCATTTGAAATCCAGGCCCAGCCAGCCGTAAAGAACATAGATGTCATAGAGGCTCTGGTGATTGGAGGTAATCACATAGGACATACCCGGCTCTATATTTTCAGCTCCCGTAACATGGACGGTCATGGGGGTAAAAAAACTGTTGATCCTTGCCCAAAGGACGGCAAAACTTCCGCCCGTACGCGGGGTAAACAGCAGAGCAGAAAAGATGGCAAAAATTCCGCAGATCAAAGTGGTCGTGATCAATAAAGGTAAAATAAAAAGCCATTTGTAAGGCTGGTAACTTATACGGGTTATCCGGTCCTTTTTTTCAACAAATGACTTGATATTGTTGGAAAGTCTTCGCCGGTCATCCAGATATCTTTGCCGGTATTTTTCAAAAAATTCTTTGGGTGCGTTTCCTAATTCCATCTTTTACCTGTCGTAAATGGTTATCCAATTGGCGATTAAAGCTTATCTTTAACTTCGTTCCAGAACAATTCGACCCCTTCTTTCCATCCTTTCAGATATTTTTCGGAAAAAACGTTGAGGAAATCCTGTGCTTTTTTACCCGTTGCCGTCATCTGTTCTTTATACTTTTCAAACATATCGGAAAAATAATCTCCCAGTTCTTCATCCTGGTCAGGATTTTTATAGAGGCTTCCGGCAAGGGCATACTGAAGTTCACGGTAATGGGCGGTTTTACACCATTCGAGACCGTCTTTTTTACCGCACTCTATAATATTGAATTCATAATCTATTTTTTCTTTTTTCAAACGATCCACGATGGATGAAAAATCAATTTCATTTCTGATCTTGGATGTCAAAGCTTCCTTTTTTTGGATCATTCCGGAAATGGCATTTTGAAATACTTTGGAAAAGTTCAAAGATGATTTCCATTCCGTCATTTTTTCATAAAGCTCATCCGGAACGCTTATCGTTATTTTTTTGGCCATATCAATACCTGCTCCTAAAAATAATACATACTTTTAATAAAGTACATACACTATAAAAGATACCGTGTCAATCTGTAAGATATGGGACCGACGATTAAGTATGGCTTATGTTTTATAAAATAGATGGATACAGGGGAAATGGCTCTCCTAAGTAACATTATAAACAGCTTCTTAAGAAAATTTTGGACGCCAAATTTGAAGTGCCGATCCGTATGGATTACGGAGAGAAATTCAGCATATAGAACAACGTTGAAGATTTATTTCTTCCCGGAAGAAATAAGCATTTTGTTCATAACTTAAAGTTGTCTCCGGATGATGCCGCGGTGTCGGGCGTATTCCACCATACGGCCAAACGCGAACATGGCGCGCTCCGGAGTAGGATAACAAGGCACACCCAGCGCCGCAAATCCTTCATGGATATGGGCAATTTCCCTGGACGTACCGCCATAGTAGCTGGCGAAGACCGGCTTCTCCGGATGATTGTGGAAAATTTCGCCAAATGCTTCCTTGATCTCAAACATGCTTTCCGGCATGAGAACCAGAATAATCAACAGGGCATCTATGTCCTTCTGCTCCAGCATACACTTGGCGATATGGGTCGAGGTCTTTTTCGAACCGTGCTGCTCGATGGCGGACCAGGTGTCGATGGGATTGCGCACCGGAGCCCATGAAGGTATCACTTCTGCCAGTTTTTGGAGAGTGGCGGCGCTCAGCCCGGGTAGAACAATGCCGTATTCCTCCGCAGCATCAGTGGCGGCGACGCAGCCCATGCCCGTAATGGAAAACACGCCCATGCGGTTTCCCTGCGGCAGAGGGAGCTTTTCAAATGCTGATAAGGTATCAAAGAATGCTTCGGGATTGTGTGTGCGCACAAGGCCTGTTCTGCGGCAGACGGCATCGAATACCGCGTCCGATCCGGCAAGTGATCCTGTATGCGAAGCTACGGCGGCCGCTCCGGCCTCGCTGCGGCCTGCTTTCATTACCACCACCGGTTTTCTTTTACAGATATTGTCGGCAGCCCTGATGAAACGCCGTCCGTCGACGATGCCTTCCAGGTACATGCCGACGGTCAGTGTCGCGGCATCATCGGTCAGGTATTCCAGAAGATCGCTCTCATTGATGTCCCCTTTGTTGCCGATGCAGGCCACCTTGGCCACGCCGAAAGGCTTGGTGTCCGCTATCCAGCGCGCCCAGCCCGATGAAAATACGCCTGACTGGCCGATGATTGAAACGCCGCCTGCCGTGATCGGTTCGAGACCTACGATGGAGGTGGCCATGCCGGCGGACGGATTGAGCGTGCCGATGCTGTTAGG
>JAJFTS010000109.1 GCA_021372815.1 Deltaproteobacteria bacterium
GGCCATCTTTTTTCCCGGTATTTTATCAGTGCCGCAAAATACTCCGGCGTCCCAGCTTTGATATAAGCTCCATTGACCCCATTAACGTACGATACGCAAGCCCCACACAAGCCACGGTTTAAATACAGGTCTGGACGCCCACAATTTAAGCAGGTGCCACGTTTTGATCTGGTCGTGGTAGTTGGCTTGTCTGTGCTTTTCATGCGCTCATAACTTAATTTGCGGTAAATGAAGCCTATTTTTACCGCCCTGCCGCATTGAAGGCATGAGTCGCCTATGATATTTCCGTTACAATGTTGACAGCGCATTAAAATCCTCTCAATATGTTACCGTAAAAGTTAATACTGCCGCGGCCAGCCAGTAAATAATATGTCGCCAGTCGCCTGATGGGACATAAATTCCGGCCGCGCATACATCTAAAACAATTAAAATTGTCGGAAAAATCTTTTCCATTTATCCCTCAATAATTTTAACAGGGTAAAGAGCTTCAACCTGTTTTTTCTTCATGATAAACATCGGGGTTCTTTTCCCTTTGGTGTCCTCAAAAGTCTGGTGTCCGTCCTTCCAAAAAACAAGGAAATCGAGCACGTATTTTACATTCCCGGGAAGATAAAAAGGGACTTGACGGAGAAACCAGCATTCGCCTGCCGCTTGCAGCGCTTTTAATTCCAAATATCGCTTACGTTCCTTCTTGCTGCGAAATTTTATATTGTCGGCTTCACACATAACGGCATGGAACTTATTCGGCGGCTTCTGTCCCACCGGATTGTAACTAAGGGCTTTACCTCGGTCTATTGTCCGATTTTTTAAGTCCATGAACTCCGCCATAGTATTAAGTCTAAGGTTTTTGCTCATAAATACCTCCGCTACTTCATGTTTTTAACAAACTTCTTTAGCGCCTTTTGGTATAGAACCCGTTCGTCGTTTTCTTGGTCCATAAGTTCATCATACAAATCCGGATCGAAAATTTCATTAATTGCGTCCTTTAAGAGTCGCATCAATTTCTCCGGTTTAACGGCGTCCAGTTCGACTTGCCCTAAACCATCCCAATTAGCAGTCCTGCTATCTTTAACTTTTGCGGGAGCCGGGGGAAGCTTCCATGCGACAACCTGGTCTTCCATAAGAGCGATACGTTGCACTTCAACCTCAACTCCGAATCGGGAAAGGTTTTCTTTAATACTTCTCGGAATATCTTCTCCTGACGGATCATAGTCGCCGAAATATATTATCAGTGGGCGCTTACCTTCGTCTGCCGCGTCGCAAAACCGCTTATACGACTCGTAAAGGAATGTTAAAGAGGGATAGCCCTTACAGGCTCCCAGGGCGATATCCCAATCGCTACAAACTTCTTGGAAAACACCCTGAAGAGCTTTTTTCTCTATAAATATTTCCGGATAGATAGGTTGATTCTCCCATCTATTTTTATGATAACTTCTCATCCATGCTTCAATTTGGTGCTGACCATTATCTATCTCTTTTTCAAGTATCGTTTCTTTGTAGGGCGTTTCTCCTACCATTCCCCTGTCAAGATCGGAAAAAGTATCAAAGGAAATTTGGTCATTCCATCGTGCATCAATCATGGCAGAAACAACGCGCTTGTAGTGCTGGATATCATTAGTCATTCCGAGTCCGACAAGTTGATAATGCAGGGCGCGTAGCGTTAGAATTCCCTTTTCATATTCACTGACAACTTGAATTGAATTTTCTATAATCCAATCTTTTGTAAAATCATCTTTCATCTGCGCCACCCCCTCACCCCTAACCTCTTCATTTCCGCCAGCAGCTTTTCTTTGCACTCTTCCCGAAATGAGTTATTAAATTTAACGATTATGTTTGACCTTCTGGTCAGTTCTTCAAACCATTCGCGGGAACGAACCTTATTGTAGATGAGTATTTTTTTAAATTCTCTGGGGTTGTTGTGAGCAAAACAATGATGATTGTAACAAAGCCAGATACCGTTTTGTTCTGCGTCATAGCGGGTTGATTTGTTATCTCGCCCCTCTACATGGTGAGGGTTAAGATCGTGGCCCGTAGCCCCACAATCGGGCATTTCACACATCCAATCTGCGCGGAATCCGACTATCGATTGGAATAGGTCTAAAAGATATTTATCTGATACTTTAGCCATTATCCCTCGAAATTAATTACCTGTTGTCGGTAAATTTTTTGCGCTTCTATAGGCGGCAGGGCGGCACCATTTTCGTTGAAGTGCATTCCATTCTTTTGACCATGATCTTTTATTTTCTGTTTGATAAAGTTGAGCGAAGGGAAGAAATCCCATTTCATAAATTCGCTTTAAGCGTTGTTCTGCTCCATAGACAGTTTCATGATCATAACCAATTAACACGTAGCACCG
>JAJFTS010000144.1 GCA_021372815.1 Deltaproteobacteria bacterium
CAAATCCATCATGAGCATACAAAAATTAGCTTTGGCAGTCCCCCACGATTTGTTCGTTTTGTAAGTGTCCGCAGCATCGCTGGAAAAGCCATGTTCCTTGATCGTTATTATCATGGGCCATCCAACCTCCGTGATTTGCCATAAATCCACTTGCACCACCAGTCAATGCATCAGTTGTGAAAGCACTTCTACCGGCACCAGTGGTGAAGCTTTGCGTAAGATCTGACCAAATACCAACATTCATAAAATATCTGAATAAAAAATATTCCACTTTATATCTTCAGCGGAATCACTTGTAAGGCTCAATTTCAATGTAGTGCTTTCAGGACTTATCATGCTGACGTTATTCCATCCAGCTGCGAGTTTTATTGTAGATGCTATGTCTTTTCCGCCGGCTGTTGAACCCACGGAAACAGTAGGTGTTCCTACTGCAACATAAGCAAGAATTGCCGTGATAAAGTGGCCGAGAGGTAGCACCTCTTTATTTGCAATGAAATACTCCGACCCCAGTGTTGAGCTCGTGTAACTTATCCTGTGAGTTACCACGTCTTCCGGGGCGGGATTGTTGATTAATCCTGAGGAAAACATTAGAGGTAGACCCTCCTGCATAGATGGTCCGGAGTATCGATAACAACAAATTGTTGATAATCGCTATTCATCGGATCCACCGGTATAATTCCGTTATCACTGCGCATAATAGCAATAATAACACCGTTTTTCATATATACTGTATAATCATCAACTCCAATACTCATATTTTTTTTATAGTTCGCACCATGCTGAAACTGCAAAATCGTATCCTGCTCCTGCTGTGAAGGGAGTTCCACCCTGATCTGCCAGCCCGGCGCTACCATATTTACCCATTATAATAAAAATAGGGACTGTTAAAGCAGTATCAGCTCCGTTTGCTGTTTTTCTAACATGTGAAACAGCTATTCCGGAGTTAAAGAAACTTGCTGTCGGAGCGGCCCTCATCATTACTGGAAAACAAAAGCAAGCCATCAGAGTTGTAGTGCTTTCTGCAACTCCACCTCTTTCGTTCAAATCTCCTACGACGCAATATCTATGGCATCTATCCAGTTCTTCCTGAAAAGAAGAAATTTCAAAATTTGTATATTTCGCTCCTACTTCAAGCTGAAGGTTCGATTGCTCGAAGTTCTTTGTAGTTATTGCACCGCATTCAATCTTTATCTCAATTTCAAGACCGTTTGAACAATCACCAAGTGCTACGTTATTGTAATATATTTTAGTGGAAGTTGTGTTAGGAACCGAAATCGCCCCACTATTACCGATCGCGGTTACTGCTGAGAAATTATCCGCAGAATCAGCCTTTCTTATATAAATCGTGTAATTTATTGCTGAGCCTACGTTATGGTAAACGTCACACGAAAAAGAAACTGACTTTCCTGCGAGCCTTGTTGCGTCAACAGATTCAACCCTGTAACGATGATAAAGAACTCCTGTACCAGTGATTGTTACTCCAGTAAACCCGAACGCCCTTTTCGTATTCGTTATGTTCGATGCAAGTATCTGCTCCCATACTCCTGCGCTTACTGCTGTTCCTGTGGCCATGCCTTCATGGCGATCTGGTCCGTATACGTTGCTTGAATCCCACGTGTAAGCGTCTTTCGCAAGAGTGAAGTCCAACACCCTCTGATTCACCAGGCAATCACCATTGATTATGATGTTCTTTCTCCCAAGCGATGACTGAACGAAAGCTGTTGTTGCAATCTGCGTTGTGTCGGTCCCTATAGCCGCTGTTACGGAAGCCGGAGTCCCTGTGAAAGTTGGAGAAGCCAGAGGAGCCTTGTCGCCAAGTGCAGTGGTAAGATTCGTTACCTGTGACTGGGCCACGGTGATCGCATCAGCCTGTCCTGATCCGTGTGTCGATGCATGGGCAGTAGGAGTCCTGTTATTTGTCAGACGGCTATCGTCCCCGGCGCACACTGTTCCAGTAGTGGAGCCTACGTTTAGTAGCGCTGCTCCAGCGAGCTCAAGGTTTGACCTTGCTGTGCTGGCTAAATCGAACGTGTTGTCACATTTCCTCGAATTCGTTAAGGCGGCAGCCAATTTATTTATCAGTGAAGGTACCATTTTATTAAGCAAGTAGGATTGAGTAATTCACGTTCCATACAATCGAATTCGACGTGTTACTTGTTACGTTTAATTTAAAAGTAGAACTCTGTAGGTTGCTTAACGCGATGTCGTTCCACCCGGAAGCCAGTATTTGGCTCGCCGCTATATCCGCTGCAGAAGCGGCCGTTCCGATGTCAATGGTAGGAGTGCCCGACGTAACGTAAGCATAAATCTTATCAATAACGTGATTCGCTGGAAGACAAACACGGTCTGAACCAAAAATGAATTCCGTCCCTGACGTAGCACTCGAATATCTAAGCCTTCCTGTCTTTTCTACTGACATCGGACTGGCTTCTACACCAAGTGTTGCATGTAGCAAGTTCGTCCCAATATCGTGCCACTGATACCCGTTAGGGTTATCGTCGTAAGCGCAGACGCACCCTGCTTTAGTGGTCTCAAAGTTATCGAACAGGTAAACACTACCGTTTGCCGCTCCGCTTGCTGTAGCGATCTTTATTGCACCTCCTCCGCTTGCTGAAAACTGTCCAGTAAAAGTCTGCCAGTCTGACGTCGGAGTTATAGTCCCAATTGAATCAATACCAGCTCTCGTGATTGTTAATGGCAATGCGGAACCGCTCGAAAGCTTGTAATCGAACCGCACGTTACCGTATCCGGTTGCGAACTGGCTCGGGATCTGGTTGCACTGAAGATAGCTGACAACGGAACTCGATGCCGGAAGCGTCCACTCAAGTTCGTTGCTCACAACTGCTCGTGTTGAATCAAAAACCGCCCAATTCCCAACGGTTCCTCCGACGAACGTCGAATTCTCGGTTGTCGTAGTGTTAGCCATCGCCCCCCACTTGAATCGGAATTCACTGGACAAATATCCGATCAACCCAATATTGAATATATTTCTCACGATTGCCGCGGAAAGTGAGTAGTTCCATAATGGGGAAAGTGGAGAAAACACCGCACACGCCATCCGGTTGAATATAGTGATTGGCTCAGAACTTGAAACCGACGTTGAGTTCGTTAAGGCTATCGTTTGCGCCGCGCCTACGGCCGATCCGTTGCAGTAAAATTGCACAGAAGCGGTCGATACACCGCGGGACACCGTGACGATTATCTCACTCAACTGAGTTGTTGACGATGACCAAGTCGATAACGCAGTTGGGCATGTAGCAGTAAGTGTTGTTGATCCCGTTCCGATAACAAGAGACAATATGCCCGTGTTTGTCGTGTATGACAACTTCCACCCGTCGTTTCCTGACAGCTTATTGACTAAGTCGTAATACCCGTCGTGAACTGTATAAATCCTGATAGGGCCTATTGAAAAATTGTTTGTGCCTGGGTTCAGGTTGGCGCTATCTGATATTACGATATTACTCCCAGTCGCGGCTGCCGTGAAATTGCATCCGCCTATCGAAGGCTTTGAAGATATCGAGTAATCTGACTCAAGCTTGCTATAAACACTTAAATTAGTCCTCGCTGTCGACGCGCTATCGAAAGAGTTATTGCACGTCCTCGAATTGGTTAGCCTACTATCGTTTCCAGCACAAACCGTCCCTGTGGTAGATCCTACATTAAGCAATGCTGCACCGCCTAATCCGCTTACCTGAGTGCTCGAAATACTCACTGCGTCTGATTGACCGGCAGCATGGGTTGATGCATGCGTTGAAGGTGGCCTCGGTTCTGATAACCTCGCATCATTACCGGCGCATGCTGTCCCAGCAGTTGTGCCCAAGGTAAGGTCGGGTTGCTGGAAGAAGTCGGTTTTTAACATATTATCGTGTGAGTTCTTGAATTGAAATAACGCAATCCGTCGAATCTTTTCTTATAAACTTTGCTGCGGCGGCGGTTTCTTTTGCCCATACTGCGTCCGAACCTGAAGTGACAATAAACCCGTGTAAAGGTGAGGATACAGGGGCGGATCCGTCTATTGTCATAATCGCATCCCCGCCAGACAGTTTCCAGAAAACGTGGGTTGTCCCTGCGTTAACTGTCGTTGTAAGCATTGCAACAGCAGTGCTTGAAGCCGTTGTCTGCTGCATCAATACCGGCGTATTGTTAGAGTAGTCCTTTGTTGGGACTAACTGAGTCGAGATATTCGCTACAAATACATTACCCATTTGTTAATTTGATTGATAAGTTATTATTGAAGGTTGCGTGAATTGTTTTTGCTGACAAGCAACTTTATCCAGAACCTGATCAAGAAGTGAAACCGCCTTAGCCTCTTCAGCACTCGATTTATCGTATTGGCCGTCTACAGCCAGAAATTTTGCATTCGTATAACGGACGATAACCTGCTGCCAGTCGAAAGGTATCTGGAGTTGCTGCCAGTATGTAACGTTTGTAGGAGCATTACCTATCGATGCTAAAATACAACGATAATACTCATCAACATAAGCGACGATATCGCCAGCCACGTAAGAAGTCCCGGCGGCATAGTCACTCCCGATAAATTGGACGCAAGGTTTTCTGTATATAACCCAGACTGTAGTATAATCGCTGGTCTGAACGGTAACAGTATCTCCAAAAACGGTAAATCCTAATTGTGTTGGAGACGCTGAAATACGAGGATCTTCGTCAACAATCCTGATGATGTCTTCGCGCTCGTCGACCAGCTCAAAAGTGTAATCCGCATCAAGAGTCTCTTCGTAACAATCTATAAGTCTTGGCCAAGGGTAGTAATCCCAGATATACTGGATTACACTATTCATGCCTGAACGCAAGGTCTCTTCGTCAGTCTCGTTTAAAAGAGAATACTTAAGGCCTATTCCGGCGGCCAGTTCTGTCAACATCTGCTTGTATGAGCAAACACGCATTATCTTGTCCAGTTTTTTACAAGAACTTCAGGATTATCGTTAAAGAACTTCTTCCTGCTTGAAGGGTCTTCCCAGAAATGTTTATCCTGCTGATGCCATCTGATATAAGTTCTGGCGTCTATGCATGCCACAAGCTTGCCAAGGCCGTCTGCCGTTCGTTTGCCTGCTCCTATGGCCTTGACGCTCTCGCCGATCCTGTGTTGACGCACCTTGTAGAACATTTTCTCTGCGGCAACCTCGTCCTGAAGATATTTACCAAGACCGTCGATCCAATCCTTCCCTACTTTGTTTTTGAAATCTGGGATTACAATGTCCATATTGTTAAATCAATATTCAGGTGTTTTGCCAGTTTGTCAAATTCGTTTCTTATTATAACATAACTACGTTCATTTTCTGCTGTGTAATCATGTCTCCATAAATTCGAGTAACCCCAGCCACCATCGATGCCAATAACGTTTATCGGGTGGAGCCCCATGATGAAAGCGAAATGGAGCGCCGCCGTCGCGCTGCCACCGACCTGATAAATTTTCGTAGTCTCTTCTCTGACTAAAGGAACCTCGTCCAATTTTGTGTAAACAGGATAACCACCAGAAACACGATAATCAGGTTGAAGAATTTCAGCATTGTCTATTTTCATTCGACATCCATCGGTCCATACTCTGTATTCAGCCAGGCAAGGGGTATCGTTTATAGCAATAGTAATCCCTTTTCGAGAACTCGGCAAATAATCAAGGGTTGGTCCCTTGCCTAGGAGCCAACCCTCGTTCCCTTTGAATTTGTTAACAATGTTACAAATCGCCAAGCTCACAAATCCTGAGCATAATAGTTAACTCGCCTGTGTCAATATTACTTAATGACTTTCCGGACATTGAATTCACCGTAAGGTCTATAGTATCGGCACCGACAAAAGAACCCGGGAGAGTATCCGTAGCATTCGTTGTAACGAACGCAAGGATCTCTGTCCCGTTCTTATTTACCTGTGTAGCAGGTAGGAAGTTGGCTGCACCTCCTCCAATACCGATAGAAATCGTATTAGAGTTGAAGGCAGAATCAGACGCATCCTCAAAAGGAGTTGTCAGAATAAAAGCGGCGTCGAGTATCAGCGTCCCTTTTTTCGTAGTGTAAAGAGGAATGACCTGAGCGGTATTCGCCACAGTCTCGGTCAGGTCGGCGTGAGTGACCTTGAAAGAATGTGTGAACCCTCCATTGCCTACCTCAGGAAGAAATCTTTTTAATGTATCCATATCTCAAGCAAACTTTCCCAAAGATTTAGGATTATTCACAACAAGAGTGAAGATGGCTTCAGCAAAGCCGCGTGGGCCGCCTCCCTGATCCATCAGCTCATATTGAGTGATATTGTCCATAATTGAAAGGGACACCATGTCCATGTCGAGAAGATAACCGCGCTCGTCTGACGTGGTATCGGAATCTGATCCACTCACTCGGCCTAAAAACAGGCTCGGTATAATGTCTACGGAACCGTAATCTGATTCGTAGGTATTAACTGAAAACGTAACCGTCTTTTCGTTAGCCATCTGCTGCACTCGGTAAGTATTGCCTACTGATGCAGATTCGGCTCTCACGAAATTTGTGATCTTGTTTTTTAGTGAAGGACCAGCAAACAGAATTGTCTTACGCTTGCGACCCGACGCTTTATATCTTGACTGAATAACCGCGTTAAAGGTTGCTTCTGTCAAGGAAGAAGTAGTTCCGATAGAAGCCGCCGGCGTCCGAGCAAAAGCGGGAAAATCGGTATTGGTTGCGTTGGCATACTTCCCCAAAGCTCGCAACTGGTCTCCGTAATTCCCGGATTCCTCAGCGATATCCTGATCAGAGCCGATACACGCTTCCATCCCTTCTTTAAGCATGATCATCGTGGCCGCCTGAGACTTGGCCTTTTCGGAACTGACACCGGCGGTGCCGCCTCCTCGGCTAATCTTCTCTTGCAGTTTGCCGACAGACCATGACTCCTGAAGAATCTGCAGACGGTTATTAATCCTGTGACGATTTTCCGCTCGGTTGTTAAAATTGGTAACATCGGCTCCGTCCCTTGCAGGGCTGAACTTCGGATTACCATATGTATCAACCTGCCACTCATGGACAGTAGCCATGGGAGCCTCGGATTTATTGAGCATAGAGACCAGAGGGCAATCCTCGGGCTCCACCCTCGAAATCATGTCGGTGATATCTTCTCGATTACCGACAGTGGTATATGCGATAGCTTGTGCCATAATTATTTTTGTTGTCTTTTCATCAACCCCTCAATTATATCATCTTTTGTAAGATTACCTTGAATTTTGTATTGAGACTGCGCCTGCTGGGTTGTCCCACCCATTGAAAAAGGAGACGAAACCTCTGAGCCGGGAAGTTTGACCGCTGAGAAGTTAGGAGCTCTTGATCTTGGCGGTTCGACTTGCTGTTTTGCCTCAGGTAATTTGACTTCCTGCGGATTCTCTTCAACAGGCTTTACTTCGGGCGTTGGCTCAACAGGCTTGTTCATCGACTGGTATCCTCTCCACAATAAGCCAAGTAGATAATTGGCATCAGGAATATTCTTTAAAACAGGGCCATAAATTGCACTTTGTTTTACTGAATTTGTCCAATTTTGTGCCTCGCTTCCGGCTTTATACATTTCCGGAAATGTCTCTTTTGCCTTGGCTTCGGCGGCGATTGACGATTTAAGGAAATTAAGCCTTTCGCCGACTCCGCGCTCCAGCACGTCTTCACATTCATTAAGTGCTGCCGTGATCTGATCGCGTGTGAATTCTCGGCCATCGATCTCAACCAGATCTTTGCCAAGATGCATTCTAATATTTTTCCGCGCTTCCCTGACTTCATCAACGATCTTCTTTAGTTCGTCAAAACTTTCCGCATTCTTCACTTTCTCACTGATAGTTCGTGGAGCAATTGACTTAATCTCTTCCTTCCCGTCTTTTTTTGCGTCGCTTATCTTGCTCTCCAGTTCTGCAATCCTTTTCTCGTATTCCTCAAACTTATTTATCTCCTTTGCCGGCTCCGGAGTAGCGGTAGTAGCAACCTGAGTCTCGGGTCGAATAATTACTGGTTCCTGCACCTGTCCTTTTTCCTCGATAATAATCTCGGGCATCTTTGGTGGCTCTACATAATTTTCCTTGTCGATTCTACCAAGTGCGGCTGTTATATCGCTAAGGCTGAGATTGCCGTTATCATATGATGCCGGCTTCGTCGGCGGCTGATTGTGTGTGATTTCAATATTTTCGTCCATAATTACTATTCTCCGAGGAATGATTTCAAAGCTTCCAGAATATTCTTAAAGAACGTCCTGATTGCTGATAATATAGATTTATTCTCTGTTTCCATATTTTCCCATTGTTAATTGTTATAGTTTAGCAAAGCAGCAACTCGCGTTTTCTCCATAATTGGCGCTCACACTGTATACCAAATCAAGACCGAGATAATTGATAATACTTGATTTACATATCGCTCCGTTGATCGCATTTTTGGAGTTTTCGAAATCAGATTTCTTCACCTTCATATAAACCTTGTTTTTTGTCATCGAAAAAATGTCAATTGATTTATCATCGCATAGGTTCTTTATGATATTCTCGACTATGGACTCTGCGTGGGTCTCAGGGACGTAATCAATCATCTCCCGGAATGTTGCCACGTCTTTCGGACCTCTGAACGTCCTAGACGATCCTACGCCAGTCTCCATGAATCCGTTTTCGTCCATTTTCGATTTAATCCATTTATGGTAATTCCTTATACCGTATAAATCCATCAAATCAGAATAGAGTTTCTCAGTTTGTTCGATGGTGAAATACTCCGTAAATAAATCGTTTTTGATAAATTGTCTTCTCCATAATCGCTTGCCTGAATATCCTCTGATAAGATCGAAAACGAAATCCTTGCATTGTTGAAACAATTCAGGGTTGGCCGGTCCAAAGATGTATGACTTTGGTGCCGACATTGGATTGTCCGACTTGGATCCTCCTTTCAGGATGTGGAATGCATAAAATTTAGGAGTCACAAGATGTTTTACTAGATCGTCATACATTTTGTCCTCCCCAATATGCTTCAACTGGGCTGCAAAAGTTAATTCATCGTAATCAACGACCTCTAGCGTGACAATGAATTCATTAGGATTTGCCTTGATAAAATCCATATCGCTTTCGGAAGGATAAGGACCATTTTTCCTCATCACGTTATTTTCGATTGAAATGAATCCTGTCTTGGAAGGTTGGTTAGCGATGATACGCATTACTCTGGAATGCTTTTTCTTATTTGACATTATCTTGCCCAATAACTCAGAAATATCCTTGTCATTTATATACTCTTTTTGTAGTTCCTCGACGCAATCTATCCCAGCCGTTGTCTTGACTTCCTTATCGAGCTTTAGATCAAGTTTCCCAAAAAGCAAATTCGATACTTTCTTACTGGACTTGACTGAAAACTTTACTCCGTATTTTTCCGATATTTCCTCGTCTGATTTATCTATTTCATCTTTCAATCTCTTTACCCTGTGCTTAAGTAGCGCATTACTTATCTTTAGAAACCTTTTATCATGTTTATTCATCTCTGTCTGGACTGTGCATTTTGTCCTATACGCCTCGACAGCCCGATCTCCTCTGCCTTTCAAAACTTCCATCAGCTTGTTGTAAATCTCCAGAGTTATGCAACAATCCTTTCCGTTATATTCAAACTCCATGTCTTCATGGCCGGCCGTTTTTCTGGATGTCGATAAATCCGATTTCCAGTATTGGGTGTTTGTGTGAAACGATGCGAGGAATTCGAGATTTGAAGGAAGTTCTTTGTCTATCTCACTGGAAAGGATCATCAGGTCATCGGTAAAATTCGCTTCGATACCCCACAAATTGAAAATGATTTCCTTGTCGAACATTATGCAATTCTGCCCTACGAGACGTGCCTCTGTCAGCACTCGTTTCAACGCGGAAATAATCTCACTCTCCTCACATGAATTCCAGATAGGTTCAACCCCTGCCAGAAAAAAAGGAACTGTAACGGCGTGGTAATTAGTGTCGGCAATGCCAATACAGGTGATAAATTTGTTACTGCTGGCCGTCTCTATGTCAACCGAAAGGAGTTTGTCCGTTTTTATATTATTTATCAGATCTATTACTCTGCTGAATGACTTTGAGTATTCCACGTTTCTCGCAATAGGCTGCCATGAATAAGCCATTTCCCTGAATCTCTTTATGTCGTTAAAGAAAACGTGTTTCCTCCATTTGCCTGTATAAAACCGAGCAGGCCTAAAAATCTCTCTTGGGGAAAACGATGGCACGCATACATTTCCGTTTATCATTAACGGATAGCCGCGATCGCTGTGTTTCGGCCCATTGATACCATGATTGTTAGGCTTGCACCAATTAAGTGCCGTCTCTCCCAATATCAATGTCGGCTTGCAAATAGGCTTGTTTAAGAAGTTGAATACGATCTCCTCACCTTTAAACCATTTTGATACCAAATCCGGCCCGTCTTTAGGATGCATTGCGACGTTCATGGTTTTAATATAAATATGTCGAGCAAATATGCAATAAAAAATGGCGGCCAGCAACGACCGCCAACGACGCACGCTCCAAAACATTAAAACGGGATATCGCCGCCAGTTGCATGGCAAGGGATTCCGGCAAGCTGATAATCGGCGATGAAACTTCTGGCAGGGAACCCTTTTTTGTCTCCTGAAGGTGCCACTTCCTTGAACGTCATAACCTTAACTTTGACTGAACGTCCCTCGATCTCTTTTAGGTCTATCCCATCCTTAAACCCAAAAATATCCATAAGCTGTCCAATACGTTTTGCTGAAGCCTCGGCGCTTTTCTTTGTTCCTGAAAGACAAATTTTGTCGGTCAGTTCCATCTCATCGATATTCTGAACTTGCAAACCTCCGTGAAGAGTCACGACAGGATCCGTAATCTTCAATAATAGCGATGTATAAAAACTCCCGTCAGCTGATTTTCTGTCGGTTACGTTCATTATCCTGACATTCACTTCAGACTTGTCTGCAAGAGCGACTAGTTCTTTTTCGGCGTTGGCCGAAACTTCTTCACGCGTGTATCTCATATTATTTTAGTATAGCTTTATTTGTTTCTGTTATTGCTAATCCCGGTATGTACCTATCCTTTTTGATAGCTGCGCGAATTGCAGCGTTATCAGGCTGGATAATGCACAAATCAGGTCTATTCTTAAAAAGAAACTTTAAGTCCGTTACTTCGAAAGTCAACTGCTTTCTTGTGTAAATCTCTTCAGAGGAAGTTGTTTGCGATTTCAATTCCTGCTTTACAATAGATACTTTTTCCTCTGTTTCACGATAAATCCTCTGAGCCGAATTCTTGTCAAGCAAACCCTGCTCCTCAAGATTGTTCTGTAGCTTTTCCGCCTCAAGCCTGAGGTTATTTTCCTTGATAGCTGCCTGCAGCCTTATCTCCTCTTCCTTCTTTCGTTCCTCAGCCTGCCAGGAGGCCACAAGCAGGTTTACTTTATTGTAAGACGTCTCAAGGCCTGTGCAGTATTCCTTGACTGTTGAATCGATCTGCCGGCAAGCATCAAGATAAGGCTGTTTAACCTTTTTCCTTAAATTCTCGGCATCGTTCATCAGTTGTTTTGCTTTCCTCAACGGCTCTATTGCCATTGAGGCGATTACAGGATCACTGATTACCTTGTAATTCTCTAGATCAAGTATTACTTCATTGCGAAGGCATACGGACTGTTCCTCTATCTGAAATTGTTCCATTTTACTGTAATTTTAGGTGTTTGGTTAATTCTGCTTTGCGAGTTAAAAGTGACATTTGCTTGTCTGCGCTTAAATTGCGGAATGTCTGACCTTCTTCGATGAATTTCAACGCAAGAAGATATCCGTTTATTTTCTCCTCGTTATTCGTAAAGAATTCATCGTATCCGGTAACCGGCATTTTTACAATCGAACCTGGGTCAGGCTTTTTCCCTACTCCAAGCCATTCCTTCAATCCGGCTCCGAGTTCAGAGGTTATTTTAACTGTCGATTTCTCCTTCAAAAACCCATCAGTGCTATCAACTTCAACGTGTGCCACATGGTCCATGTCGAGGCGCAGATGAATATAAAATTCATATTCACTGCCTTCGCGCATAATCGGTTCCGTCCCGACCTTGACCGGGACGTTTTTCCCTTTGTCGTTCTTTTCGATTACGTATGATACTTTTGCCCGGCTGTTTGCGATGATATGTATTTTCGAATCTATCAAAAATTTTATCATCATTTTGTTTGGTTTTCCAGCATCCCTCCATGACGTGAATTGTCCAGCAGGATTGCTTTTATCCATCTCGTCTTTTCGCTCAAGGCATGCTTCCCATGTCGGAGAAAGCGTATCGATTATGACTACGTCGTATCCAAGGAAAATCGCCTCGTTTATTCCTTCGACTATTTTCTGGCACTCGAACGGAGGTTCCAGTTGCATGATATCGTAATCGAACGAATTTGCATAAAACGCTGATTTCCCGTTTTCCAAATCGATCAATGCGATCTTGCTGCCAAGCCCTTTTGCCAGAGTCAGCGCGGACGGTGTTTTGCCAGAATGGGCTGGCCCGGAGATCATAACCTTTGCGAACATCCCCACTTTTTGAGCTTTTACAAAAGACATTGTTGTTAACCTTTCCTTGTTTTGTTTAATCAATTTACGGTTTTTCGGTTTCGATGTCAATATTGTGTTTCAGAAAAGTTATTCACATAGCCTGTTAATATTATTTATCTTAAGAATATAAATCAGTATCAGTTATATGGTATGTGAATAACTCAAGTAACTACAGAAATTGTTGAATTTCAGTAGTTTCCATACCGCCTAAATTGTGAATAACCTGTTGGTAACCTGTGAATAGTGTGTGAACAACTTTACTGTGAATAATTATTCACATGATATTCACTGGTTATTCACATACTTATTCACAATCAAAAACAGGTGCTTTGTTTTAATTAATACTTGCGTATTTAATATTTTGCACAATGAGCATTGACATGTATCAACGATGTATCAATACTGATCGCATATGAGAAACTACGAAAACATAAACCTTCCGAGACGTCTGGAATTATGGCTTGTATCTTCGCTAATAAATCACGTAAACGAGTTTGGGTTTCTGGTCCCATATCAGATTAGGAATTCTGATTTAGCCAAGAAAATGACAAAAACGAACGCAATGAAATATAACGAGAATGGCGTGCTGGAATATCCGCATTTTACAAAAATAACGATAATAAGAAATTTGAAGAAAATGCCGAAAAGATTCATAAAGATATCAAAATTATTCCATGGGGACAATAATGGGATGGCATATGAACTTGATGTCGAATCCATATGTTCAGGTCATTTTGTTTTTTCTGCTTTCGAGAAGAACTTCAAAGAGAAATGTTCTCCTTATTTATGGAAGAAGATAGAGCATATAAAGAATCGTAATTCCATTAAATGGGACTAGTATCACCCTTATGGTATGGCAGTATTACACCGGAAGATCGACCCTGATATCTTTTTCTGGTCTTACATGAGTATGATCCTTTCCTATATATTCCTTAAAGGAATATATATAGGAAAGGTTGTTAGATATTTAACGGCAAGGAAAACCGTGCCCGGTCATTTCATTGGGCACGGCTTCCTTTTTTCAGGAAGTTAATGTATAATGCCTGCAACCGTCTTTCTAGGACATGAAAACCCAAAAAGCGATATCGACAGAACCCAAGGTAACGCGCCACAGCTTACCCAATGCCCCTTCCGGGCCTTCGACAAGCCCAGCCTTAATAAGTTCCCTTACGAAGCAACAAAACGCCTAAAACACACCTTAAAACGATTAATATGCAATCCGACCTAAATCGTGAGACAATTGAACGCGGGATAACCTCCTGCCTGATGAAAAGTGTGGCATGCATTGACCGCCTGCGTTCATGCGGGATAGGATTCACTGAATTTAGAGACAAGTTATGTTCGACGATATTCCGTCATGTCGACGATCTTTTAAAAAGCGGCGAAGTGTCTGCCTTTAACGAGGAGCATTTCCTAATGAATCCTGATCTGGCAAACGAGGCAGGGGGCATTGAATTGATTAGCGACATATACTCTAAATGCGAAACCTCCGGGAGCTTCGAATACTTTTTAGGGAAATTCATTTTCATGCTCAATTCTGACAGGTCAAACGAGCTTGCAGAAAAGATCAGGTTATTTGCTTCGGCCGGGGAATTTGACAAAGCGAAATCGATTTGTTCTGAAATGGCATCCGACAAGTATAGCCTTAAGTGTGAGAACGAGCAATTTTCGAAAATAGCGGAGAGAGTCTTTCCATGGCTACTTGCCAAGGGATCGATACGCACAGGATTCAGCGTAATGGATTCGACATGCGGGCTTATTCGTGACGAGGAAGTTGTGGTAATTGCCGGCCGTCCGGGTGACGGGAAAACGAGTATGGGATGTCAGATAGCGATGACGAACGCGATGGACGGGAAGCGTGTGCAATTCTTCAGTCTGGAGATGAGCAAGGAACTTATCGTTGAAAAGCTCGAGAAGCAGCTCATAAAAGACCAGGTATTTGAGAGGGACCACAAAGCGATAATCGAGAAGGCATCGCTTCAGGATTTCAAGATTTCAGACGAATCAAACTTTACTAAAATAGCATCGATTTGCAGATCGGAATGTCGGGCAAGAAAGATCGACCTTGTTGTGATAGACTACGTGCAAATAATTCGCGACAACGACCTTCTTGTGACGACGCCGGACCTTGATAAGATCCCGATAGTAATGGAGCGGATAAACTCACTGGCAAAGGAGCTTCACTGTCCTATAATCACAATGGCGCAATTAAATCGTGCCGGGGAAAAGGAATTCCGGGCACCGATACTTGCTGATCTTGCCGGGAGCAGTGCGATTGAGAAGTGGGCGCACAGAGTAATCATGTTATATCGTCCTGTAAAGGATGAAAACGGTAACGAAATTGACCCTTCCAAAAGCCCGAACCTTACGATTGTGCAACTTCCGAAGAACAGAAACTCATCAAAAATCAAGCAATACATGCTTTACTACGGCGAAGTTGGCATTTTTAAGGAAAAGCCATGTAATTACAAATCTGTTTGAATTTTACACTGTATTATTGACTTAACATAAAAAAACCTAAAAAATGGACAAATGACAATGAAGAATGAGCTTGCGTCGGAGTTAGAGCAGCTCCGTGATCCATGTCAGGAGCATCGCATGTCATCTCAATTTATGGAGAGCATAGCGAAGCGACTCGCCTTTGGGCAATCGGTGAGTGGTCTAAGCAAAGAGCTGAAAATCCCGGTGGGGGCGATACTTGCTGTAAAAGAGGCTCATCCTGAGTTGATTGAAAGGGAGAAGCAGGAGCTCAGGGACATTGCTACGAGCATAGCGATAAACGCTGGTCGCAGGCTGCATGACAACATAGACGAGATACCTATTGAAAAGCTTGCCAATACATTTAACATAGCGATAAACACGATGCAGCTTTTAAACGGAGATCCAACTTCGATATCGAAAGCAGTGCAACCGGAACTTCCACAGACGACTAGGGATTTGATAGAAAAAGCCGTGAGCAAAGCGTCAGAACTATGCATAACTGTTGAAGGAACAGACAAAACGACAAACGGATAATTAGAACAAAAAAGGCCCCATTTAAGGGGCACTTTTAATTTAATCTCCTTTAAGGAATTCCAGAATTTCACTGACCCCGGAGGCATAACCGGAGAGCCATGCCAATTCTCCATGATTAATGGAGTGGCATCGAGCTGTAGCCGAGCATATGGCCTGCTTCTCTCTCGCCTGCAATTCCTTTAGGACATCCTTGAACTCTCTGACTGAATTCAGCCACATTATTGCGGCATCAAGGCGTTGTTTTTCGTCCATATCTACGGTTATAATAGCACCCATATTACATATTTCCCGGTTTAGTGCCAAATTTTCCTATCTGGGCATTTTGTTGTTGCTGCAACACGAACTGAAGTTGTTTCGCATGTTTCTGAATTCTCGCATTGAACGCCTTATCTTTTTGCATGCGTTCCTGCACATCGGTCGCCGGGATAGCCTGAGAGCCATTGATATAATTCTGCAGGACCTGTAACCTCAGCTGTGGGTTGACCTTTTCGTCGATATCGACATCCATTCCTGCAGCTATTTTAGCGATGGTGTCCTGTTCATCGATCTCCTCCTGTCTTGTGGCCTGTCTGGCTGGCAAAATAAGCTGTTCTGTGGCACCTGGCATAATAGAATCGATAGCAAGCATCATGGCGGCATCGGTATCAAACCGGCCATGCTTATCGAGCTGAGCGGCAACGGAAATCACCTGTTCTATTCTCTTTGAGACAATTTCGGCATCGTTATTAAGGACATCATAATCGAGATAGAAATCGAACTTTTCATTATCATCACCTTTTGCGAACTTTTGAGGAGCAGGGTTAGGCTGACCGAGGACTCTAAAGAACTCCTCATCAGGGCCGAACTGTTTATAAAGGCTCCATATCTGCCGATAGACCTCAACCCAGCCCTGCAGCCACCTTCTGACGTTAGCGGACTGCATCTGCTGGGTTTCTATCTGATCTTCCGGGCTCGTCATTCTTCCGAAATACCTTCTCATGTTTCTCATGACATTAGCCTCGACCTCAAGGCTCGACCCGTCACCCGGTGGAATCTGGAGGAAACCAACCTCGCCGATCATTCCCGGGATAGTGACTCCTGGGCCTATCCTGTCTGGCATCCTGTTTTTAGGAGCGATCATTGTAGGGCATGTAGTCATATTCGCCCTATCGATTCTGGAATCCCTTTCAATCTTGATTTGTTCCTGCCAGCAATGGGCGATTTCCGGGATACCTCTGCTTTCAAAAATCCTGCGTGAGATCTCCTCTCTCTGCATTATCACAAACGGGTATCTGACTGGCCTGTAATCGCAAACGCCTTCAGCGCCGGCGGAATCCTGAACGGCCTCATTGACGACGGCAAACTTAACTGTTACGAAACCCTTGTCATCGACCTCTTTCCAATAGGCATAAATTATCTTGTATAAACCTTTCGTTGGGGTGGTTATATAGCTTTTTTCCCATGCGCTTTTATTATCGACGTCATAGCAGCTGCCTTTTTCGATAACCTTGTCAACCCATGCAGGCTTAAGGCCATAAGCTCTTATTTTCTGTCTAAGCTCAAACTCATTCAGGTAATCCACCCTGAAAACATAAGGAGCCTTTTGGAGGTCGTAAGTGTCTACCGGGACAAGCAGATCATTTCCGATGGAGAACGTCCTCACGACCGGCTGTTCCCGCTGGACCTCTGGTTGTTCATACTCAGCCACGCCTTTTTTCATCAAATCTCTGACAACCGACTTGGCCCTGCCTGAGCTCAGGGCATTAAAATTAACCTGAATATCATCAACGCAATCCTGAAACCTGTCCGGATCTGCCATTTTATCTGTGAAACCCTGGATAACCAATTCTATCTCCTCGATAGTCATTATACGTTTGACCCATGCGACCTCGCTTTCCCAGAAGACACCGACGGCGCAAAGGCCTTTTTCCTCGAAATAATTAGCTGACAGGACCTTTTCTCTTGGCAGTTCGGTCATTCTGGACTTTGTGAGATAATCCATGAACATGGAGACGAGTTTTGCTCTTTGCAGATCGCCGACCTCAACTGGGATGGCTTGTAATTTTGCATTATTAAGCGCATTGGTCTTAATAGCCACCTCAGAATTGATGAGCTCGTCGACGACGTGCGTCCTCAGGTCGCTGGCGCCATCCCACGGGACAGCCTTAAAGGCCTTATCGCTTAGGGAATTGTGTTTCCTCCCGTCGCTATTCTGAGGAGACCAGATACACATTCGAGTATTGTAATTTTCATTACTTTTCTGGATCCACGGGTTGAGCCCGGACTTGACGTTATTGAAAGCGTCGATGACTTCCTTAATATTCATATTTCCTTATTTTAACAGTTCTCCAGTATCTTTTTTCGAATCTTCGCAAGGGCTGTCTGTTCTATCCTCATTATCACTATATCGTCGACCCCTGCCATTTCCGCAATCTTCTCTCTTGGGAAAGGAGCGTTTGTCCTCCTGACTCTGAGAAGCATTTTCAACACTGCGTCCAGCTGCCTGTTCTCTCTCTTTGATTTCTCTTTTAAGGTCTCCATAAATATAAACATCCTTATCAACCCTTGTTATTACGATTTCCTTTCCCTTGGCTATCCCTGTCTTCCATAGCTTTTTCGGAAGGGAGACATTAACTACCTTATCCTTGCCGATGAGAGCTATAACAAACCTTCGGTTTGGCGGTATCTGCCAGACCTTGGCTTTTATAGCTCGTGTTATCAACTGGTCAGCGAGTTTGCCATCAATTTCAGCGAATCTCGCTGGGCCTCCCCACTGGCTGTAACCATCTTCACCTAACACGTTTATAGTCATAATAAGAACCTCCACCCCTTGCCATATAGCTTTCGGGCCGTATGAACTCCGGGGCTGTTTTTAGAAAATATCTGTCAGGGTCAACAATATCCTTCAGGGCGCAAGTCTGGTCGCCGTTCCACTCGCGATAGCATAAATCGCTTTGGAGCATATCATCGACGACATAAAACCTTGGGCAATTCTGGAGGGAGACTGGCTCATTGTCGTTATAAGACATCCAGTCATTAATCATGAGTATACTCTCATCGATGAGTGATGTTGGCCCTGGCGTCCACTCCATTTCCGGATAAACGACACCATCTCTTCCCTGATGTTCCTGATTGAAAATCCTGATGATAGTTGTCCCCTCTTCGAGCCCCGGGGCAGGGGTTCCGCCCATTCTCGGGTCAATGAACCTTTGTTCTATCTTTTCGGCATTATCATCTATCCATTCCGTCCCTTCGAGTCTCCATCCTTCGAGCTCGAGAATCATCTTTTTAATCTCACTGACATTGGCGCCGCAACCGCTCCTTTGAGCTGGTCCGGGGACGAATACGCTTTTTTCCCCATAAACGGCCCAGTCTCCGTAATTTTTCTGATCCGGCCATTCTCGATAGCAAATTACATTGCTTTCAGGTGTGACGAAATACCATTTAATAAACCAATTCTTCCTGCCTCCCGGGTCAGCGCAGCAATATCTCTGGCCCGGCCCTCTTTCGATGCTTCTGAATTTCTCTCTACTTATCTTGTGGGCTTTCCCGTATCTTGGAAAAACGCTTCCATCCATTTTATCAGTCCAGCCATAAGCTCTAATCATGATATCTCTTTCTGGTTGTCCTATAGACTTTTTGACCATTTCAGAATAAGGGTTAAACGGGTTATCACGAGTCCAGAACAATCTTACCGAATGATTCTTTTTCCTGCACTGCAGCAACCTTGGCATATGTCCGGCGGGGCAATCCTTTACATGGATCTTGTCCTGTCTAAGCAATGGAGCAACCTCGGTTTTTACTACAACGGCTCCAGCGAGGTATTCGGCTACGGTATTTGTATAACCAGTGATTGGGGTGAAGCTCACGATAATCTTACCCTTTCTGTTCATGACCCTGTATCTAAACTCATTAATAAACCTCATCGGCACGAGTTCATCAAAGATCACGAGGTCAAACTCGCTTCCCTGGAGCATATCAGTATTCTGGCCATAATTGAAAAAGAAGACCTGACTGCCATTTGGGAGGATGAATGATTTATCAGTGAAGCCGCACTTCATTGAAAAACTTACGCACTCTGTCCTTGTCTTTTTAATATTCCTCATCTCTGGAGGCAGGTATTTATAAACCCTTGGCTGTTGAAGGGTGATACTGCTATTTTCAGAGCTATGGAACATGGCGATCCTCTGATTAGGCCTTTTGACTGCGAGCATGCAGGCTATCCACGCGATGAATTCTGACTTCGACGATCTATTCCCGCCGAGAACAACAAGCTCGTCGCAATAATCACTAAAATCCTTTTCGATACCTATCGTATCACCATCACTGGCAGAAAAAGGCGGCAAGTCAAGTGAAGCCGCGCAGAACTTCCATTGTTCCGGGACATAACCAAAAAGCAACGGATTCTCGACGGCTTTCTTAACATTCCTCTCTCTCTCGGCAACGACATCCATCACGACCTTTAAGGCCTTTTCTTTTTGTCCGCCGCACGCATTTACGAGTATAGCGATATCAGTGTCGGTTACCTCCGGGAATCGCGGATCTGCCGTTAACGTCTGGGGTATCATCTCTGATACAGTTATAATTCACGTTAATGATGTTTGTCAAATGAAAATAAACTTGCAATTCTGACGAATCCACTTAATACTTACAGATATGAAACCATTCTTTCTCCTGACTTTCCTAATCATCTGCGCTTTTTGCACATCGCTCCAAGCATGGCCGGGCCGGGACGTGCCCATGCCGCCAACACAGCCTGATCCGATCATAATCATTATTGAGAAGTAATCGGAGGCTCGAACGATGCAAATACCTTTCCCCGACAAGAAATACTCCATCGTTTATGCGGATCCGCATTGGGAAGTCAATATGGATGGGGACTGGCCTTGTCTCAATAAAAGGGTAAGAGGATTGCCTTACCAGACGATGCCGCTTGATGAGATTCGTAAAATGCCTCTGTCCGAGATCACTGAAAAGGATGCGCATCTGTATCTCTGGACCATCAACAAGTATATCGAGCAGAGTTATCAGGTTGCACGTGACTGGGGCTTCAAGCCTGTAACTCTAATAACGTGGTGTAAGCAGCCAATGGGCATGGGGCTGTGCGCCCTCTTCTTCTTGAGGCTATCGATGTTATCAAGAGATGGGGATTTAAGTATAGCACGATTGCATTTTGCTGGAGCAAACAAACCAAACACCTCAAGCGTGTAAGTAACATTGGTCGATGGACGATGTGGAACGTGGAATTGTGCCTTCTCGCAAAAAGAGGAAACCCAAAACGAATCATCAAAAACGTGAAGCAATTGGTCGAGGCTGAACGCAAGAGACACAGCGAAAAGCCGGCCGAGGTAAGGAATCGAATCGTTGAGCTGATGGGAGATATCCCTCGTATCGAGCTCTTTGCCCGGCAAAAAACCGAAGGCTTGGATGTATGTGGTAACGAAGTCTAAACGATATAATTCCATAACATAGCACCACCTTCCAGCCCGAGAGGAGATTCCTTTCCGGGCCTTTTTGTTTTTACGAACAATGACACGGCTAATGCTTTTAACTTAACGCCACTTTGGCCAAGGAAGGGTTCGCAAGCGTTCACGAGGGTAAGGAGCCGTCCTTAGGGTGCCCGAGGGCTGGAAGGGCCTTCCTGATGGTTTAAGGGGCAAAGCATGAGTGGTGTGAGGTTTGGTTTCAGGAATAAAAAATCGAGGGGGGGTGGATGATTCGCGCCCACCGTTGGAAAGGAATTCCATGTCCCCCCCCCCCCCCATGGTTGGCATACGATATGAAAGATTGGCATGTCCAAGGAAGTCACTTGGATTGTCGTCTTAAGAAAATGACCTCAAAAAACTATTAGGCAGTATCAATCCGCTCTTTTAATCGCCGTTCACATTCTTAATCAATAGCTTACAAAACTTACGTAAAAAAAGAATCATGTCGCACAATATACAGATTGTCTAATTTTACAAAAACACGCGCCTTTGCGAAACTAAATCATGTTTTTCTTCTTTCTGGAACGGCTTATGCGGTGATGTTATTGGCTTTAAATTCCTTTTTAAAGCATTCCGAAAACCGCAGGGGTAATTTTTGGTAAATTTTCCTCATTTCTCCCTAATCCTCACTTCCATAAGCTATTGTCCTATCCTCGTTTACACAATAATTCCTTCCAAATCCCACCTAAACCTCCCTTTCGGCACAAAATTAACCCTCGGACAGCCGACAATTCCCAGAAAAGAAAAATGCATCTTAACTTATTGAATTCCACGCACTTACAAATTCTATCATAAAAATAATTTGACTTAAACGCAAAACAATCCGATACTGATTATATTGAAAGAAAAACAACCTTAAAAAACCTTAAAAAATGAATACCGAAACGACACTCCAGATCAATTCTTCAATCTCTGAATGCTCAAAGTATTTCTCTGAATACCTCTTTGATTCTATTGGCAAAAGAGACAGCACGATCGGGTTCGATCACTACGGAGACTGCTTAATCGGCGAAAACCTATATAATGATTCTCCGCTCTTCTCGATAGTGATCTTCAGTTCCGACAAATCCATCGAGAATGAAATGAACTCAAAACAGCCCACTCAATCAGAAATAGAAAACTTCCTCCACGAGATTCTCACATCCCTCGAACATGAAGGATTAATTGAATTCATATGCTAAAACCAAAACGAAAGCCTAACCACTATGATTACTATCTCAGATCCAAACTTCCAGCTTCCTACAGAGGAGCTCGCCAGGATGGCTTTAAAATTATCCATAACGTCCTTTCAAGCTGAAAGCTTGTGGGGATTCTCCAAGGGTGAGCATGTAGCAAGAAACATTCCCACCATCATATGGGAAGACCAAAGTGAAGGAAGTAACACCAACTATAAGGATTGCGGCATAATAGCCGAAGCCATCGAGCACTTCAACCTATCGAAATTCTTTAACTCCAACAACTAAAAAAACTATGAAAACTAAAAATGGTAAAACAATAAGATTATTCATATTCGATGAAGATGCTTACGATGAGATCTGCGAAAATTATGGTGAATTTGTTGAAACCGACCTTGAAACATTCAAAAAGGCTGAAGGCAAAATCGAGATAGAAAGAGATACCATATCCCAAGATGGTATCTCGCAAATTCGCCTTACAAGAATCCCTTCTTTTATTTGCTAACTAATTATAACAGGAAAACAACCATCATGAACATCCAAAACGAACAATTAAGAGAAACAATTGAAGAAAGCGATAGTAAAGAGCTATACACAAACCTTTTGTCGAGCCTTTGCAGTGAAGAATATATCATAAACAACTATACCGATGTTGGTAATAATACTTTCAGTGAATTCAGTGTTGTAAGCCTTATTGAATTCTCAAAGAAAAACCTCGCACTAATCATCAAAAACCTACTATCATACAACAAAGATTGCGGATCATCTATTGATGAGGAATTAAGAGGATGGAGATACATGAAGGGTATTCCATGCCCATTGACAAGCCTGATCACTCGAGATTCGAACTATGAAAAAGCTCTATGCTCTCTCGCAATCTACTCAATAGAAAGCCTTTTCGTTGAGTTGCAATCAGCGTTTGATTAGTTTTATAATCCAAAACCATTAAGTTCACCTGCCCCTTTCCGGATAGAGCCCGGCCTGGTGCCTCACCAGTGAAAAAAACAAACAATCATGAACAAACTATTCAACAAATACCAAAAAAGGCTTGACAATGTATAACGATTACGACAACGACGATTACGAAAAATACCTCAAATCAAGGGAGCTTAAGAAGAACTTCATCAAGGGATTGATAGGAACTATTATAGTTTATACGATAGCTTTCCTGCTTTAATTCTAACTCATTATTTTTAAAAACCATGAGTTCCCCACACGTAATCAGATGCGATGGCCAGATTAAATACCATTGCAGAAACGCGACGTTAAGTAATCTTGATGAAATTAGCCTTAAAATTAATCCCATACGCGGATTCAGGGAAGAAGTTGTAATATCAAAGACTAATTGGATTACTGATAATAAAGAAATAATTTTTACTAAAAAATTCGAAGGTGATAATGATGAAGTAAACCTAAAGTTCGAGGAGATAATACAACAAGAAACAGGGCTGGAATTTGACATGAAGGCTTCTGAATTTAAGAAAAAAACAAAACAATTAAAGCACCTTATAAATAATGATATTAATGAATTTCCTATTATTTTTACTGATGGGTTCGAATTATGGGTAAATCCTAACTACGAATTCTCGATATTCGGAGATTACCTTGTTTGTTGCTCAATCACGGCAGAAGTGAGAAAGCATTATTTACTCAGCTACTTGCTCAAACTGCTTTTTGATCACGATAATGAGATAACCGGACAAAAGCAGTAAGATTCGCCCATCATTGGACACAGTGGAAAGCAAAACGCCTTTCTTCATGCTGGACGTCTTATCGCCCCTACAGACATTTTGTTTACAGAAACGCTTTCTTTTTACAAAAAAACGCTTGATTAGTCAAATAATTCCAAATAATATACCCGGTATGAATAAAAACTACAAAATCCATCCAGAAAACTCAAAAGTAATCGACCGCTACTCGTCGGATTCTAATGCAGCTGAAGCCAAATGCGCTGAAGAATCCGATAACCTTACATCAACTGGGTACTTATTCTGTATATCTATGGTATTTATATCATCAGCTATATTCGGGATATTCCTCGCGTCATCGATATAACAATAAACGAATACAAAAATGAAGAAACCAAAAAAGCCAACGATAGATCAAGAATCATTCGGTTCGTATACATTTGATGCCCCTCTGTATGCGATAACGGTATCCCATTGCCGTGTCCCGCGCCTTTACACGCGTGATACGATAGACGAAGCAAGGTCTTTGTATGACCATCTTTGCTCAATATTCACTTCACCTGTTGTATCGATATATCCTACCCGCGAGATATACACTGAGTTATACGATATAGACTTCAACAACAAAATAGCCTGAAAAAAAGGACAACCATGCAAATGCTCGATATATTAAGTGCGCGTCTTTACTACATGGTTCAATGCGAAGGATGCACGTGTTATTGTCGCAGCTTTGAAGAAGCAAAATCTTTCTTCTGTGCACATAAAGGTTCGGCAATCATCACAATCATTAATAATGACAGAAACCTCATAATCGCCATAAAATGACAAAGAAACAGGATAAACCAAACACACCGTCGTACATAGTGGAATTCACTGTGGGCAACAAGAAGAAAACGAGGGAATTCGCCTGGTTTGGAGATGCCATCTATTTTCTTCAAAGGCTAGACAATCGAACACAATTCGTGTTTTTCAACCTGCCTGCTTTTAATCCAATGGAACAATGCCCTGACAAAGCCAAAAACAAGGAATAACAACTATGAAAAGAATACTCACAATAGATCTAGACAACCTGCCTCGCCCTGAACTGCTTAAGTGTCCCCATGCTGATCTTCTAAGGTTTTGCTGTTTTGATACCATCATCAATAAGCTTATCGATATGTCAAAATGCGATATCAATGAAGACTATTTTAACCTTATTGACATCGTGCTTGACACAATAGAATGGTTGAGGCGGAACCCTTCTATTGGCGAAAGTAAATGCAAAGAGCTGCTCTTGATTTACATTCTTAAGGACCT
>JAJFTS010000157.1 GCA_021372815.1 Deltaproteobacteria bacterium
TTTTGTAATTGCGATGATGAGACGTCTGCCGTATCTTTTTGTCGGATGGTCATGGTATGCTTTAACCATTGCGCCGGTTATCGGAATCATTCAAATTGGTCCGCATTTAACAGCCGACCGTTACCATTATTTGCCTTCTCTAGGTATTGCGGCCGGTATCGCCTGGGGTGTATCCTCTTTAATCAAGAGAGAAAAAATGCGAAGAAACATCTTATACCCGACTGCAATTGCTTTTCTGGCGGTCATGTCGGTGATAAGCTGGCAGCAATGCCGCTACTGGAAAAACAGTATCGAACTTTGGAATCATGCTATAAAAGTAACCGGTGAAAATGATTTGCCCTATTATAATCTTGGATGTGCGTTCCAGGAAAAAGGAAGAAATACTGAAGCCATAGAGAACTTTAAAAAAGCCCTGCAATTTAAACCTAATAAACCATCGATCCATAATAATTTGGGCACTGCTTTGCTAAACACCGGCGATGTAATTTCCGCCGCTAAAGAATTTCAGCAAACCATACGCCTAAATCCGAATCATGCAGGCGCTCATAACAATCTCGCAATGATACTTTATGACCAGAAGCAATTTGATTCATCCCGAAATCACTTTCAACAAGCCGTCAAACTGCAGCCGAATTTTGCAAATGCCCATTATCGCCTGGCTTTGATATCAGCCCGCGAAAAATTATATGAGGAAGCCTTTTCCCATTATAACAATGCAGTTCGAATCAATCCTGTCTATGGAACTGGAAATTATCAGGCTGATTTCTTTCAGCTAACAAAATAGTTGTGGTTTTAAACTTCTTCTAAATAATTGAAGATCTCCGCAGCAAGCCGCGGAGTATCTTCGATCCATAGGGAATATATTGATCTGATGTCGCTCGCTTACCCCGCCGCAAGCAGCGGAGAATGCGCTCGCTGTCGGATTCAAGAGGCTTTCAGTTTCCTGTAATTGGACGTAAAAAACTTTCCCGATTAAAATTTGCAAACTTTTTCCAAGCAATTATAAGGACTATATTTAATGATTCACCATCCCCGTAAAATATGATAGTAAACACCTATTAAAAATCGGAGAAGTTGAAAATGTACGAAGTTACAATCATCAAGTCATTTTCCGCGGCGCATCTGCTGGCTGAAATCGGCGGCAAATGCGAAGAGCTGCATGGCCATAATTTTAAGGTTGAGATAACGGCGTCAGCCGAAGAATTAAATTCGAACGGTTTACTAATAGATTTCCGTTTTTTAAAAAAAATCCTGGGTGACATTCTGGAAGATATTGATCATAAGTATTTAAACTCCTTAGCTTCGTTTTCCGGAATCAATCCCTCGGCGGAAAACATCGCCAGATATATTTTTGAAAAAATGGAGGAAAAAGTAAAATCGTCCGGCGTGAATATGGTCCGGGTAAAAATCTGGGAATCAGAAAACGCGGCGGTGACGTACCGGTCATAGAACAAAATGATGACCATCAAGTTTATTGAAGAGATTTATCATGATTGATATTCAAAACCAGAAAGACTTCCGCAATATCGACATTAAAAAAGTCGGCGTGAAAAATATAAAATATCCCATTATCGTCCTGGACCGGGCGAAGGGAACACAGATTGTCAACGCCACCATCAATATGTACGTCAATCTTCCGCATCATTTTAAAGGCACGCATATGAGCCGTTTTGTGGAAGCGCTCAATGAATTCAAGGGTCAGATCAACATCAAAACATTCCTCTCCATCTTAGAAAAAACGCGTCAGAAGCTGCATGCCCACTCCGCCCATATGGAAATTGATTTTGCTTATTTCCTGGAAAAAACGGCTCCCGTATCCAAAGCCAAAAGCCTGATGGAGTATCGCTGTATTTTTTCCGGCGAAAGCAATGCGGAAAAATCCGATTTTCTGGTGGGAGTCGTGGTTCCGGTGACAACCGTCTGTCCGTGCTCGCGTGAAATCAGCAAATTCGGGGCTCACAATCAGCGCAGTATCGTCACGGCAAAAGTCCGTTTTAAAAAATTTTTCTGGATTGAAGATTTAATAAAAATTGTGGAAGATTCGGCCAGCGGCGAGGTGTATTCCCTTTTGAAACGAGTGGATGAAAAATACGTTACGGAAAAGGCTTATGAAAACCCGAAATTCGTGGAAGACGTCGTGCGCAGTATCGCGGTAGAATTGAATAAAGACGATAATTTCACCTGGTATTGCGTCGAAGCTGAAAATTTTGAAAGCATCCATAATCACAGCGCCTATGCCCTGGTGGAGAAAGGATAAATCATGCCCCCCAAAAAAATGAAAAGCTTTTTCAATCTGTACAACCATGGTTTTATCCGCGTCGCGGTCTGCATCCCGGAATTAAAGGTTTCCGACACCGTTTTTAACACGCAAAAAACCGTTGAACTCGCCCGTCAGGCCGAAAAAAACAAAGCGATGCTGGCCATCTTTCCGGAGCTGGGATTATCAGCCTACTCCAATGAAGATTTGTTTCATCAGGATGCGCTTTTGCAGGGAGTCCGGAAAGCTGTTGCCGAAATAAAAAAAGCTTCAGCAAAAATCAATATGATCATTGTTGCCGGCGCGCCGCTGCAGGTTGACTGTCGGCTTTTTAACTGCGCCGTCGTCTTTTACCACGGACAAATACTGGGCGTCGCCGTAAAATCCTATCTGCCCAATTATCGCGAATTTTATGAAGCCAGACAATTTACACCGGCTTCAGCCGCGTTTTCTTCCCGGATAGAACTGGACGGGCAAAAAGATGTTCCGTTCGGTGCCGATATAATCTTTAAAGTATCCAATATCATAAATTTTAATTTCTTCCTTGAAATCTGCGAAGATCTCTGGGTTCCCGTCCCGCCGTCCAGTTTCGCGGCAATGGCCGGAGCCACTGTGATCGGCAATTTATCGGCATCCAACATTACCATCGGCAAATCCGAATACCGTCAGCAGCTTGCCGCCAATCAATCGGCGCGTTGCGTTGCCGCTTATCTTTACGCCGCGGCCGGCGCGGGAGAATCCACCACCGATATGGCTTGGGACGGACACGCCATGATCCATGAAAACGGCAATTTGCTCGTCGAATCGCCGCGGTTTTCTCAACAGGCGCAAATCATCTACAGTGATATTGACCTTGACCGATTGACGCAGGACCGGATGCGTTTAACGTCCTTTAGTAAAAACGCCGCCGCTCATAAAGAAAAAATCTTATCCTTTCGTAAAGTCGAATTTGATGTAAATATCCCCGAAGGTAAAATTCTGCTGACACGTGAATATCCTCGTTTCCCCTACATTCCCGCAGATCCTTCCAAACGCGATCAGCGATGCTATGAAGCATACAATATCCAGGTTCAGGGCCTGGCCAAACGTTTGAAATCTTCCGGCATCCCCAATATTGCCATCGGCGTTTCCGGAGGCCTTGATTCCACCCACGCCCTTATTGTCGCCGCAAAAACAATGGATTCTCTGGGATTGCCCAGATCAAATGTCAAGGCTTACACCATGCCCGGTTTCGCCACATCGCAAAAAACGTATAACAATGCCCTGAAATTAATGGGCGCTCTTGGCGTGGAAACAAATGAAATTGACATCAAGCCGGCTTGTTTGCAAATGCTCAAAGACATCAAACATCCGTATGTGCGTGGCAAGAAAACTTTTGACATAACATTTGAAAATGTCCAGGCCGGACAGCGCTCGGCGCATCTTTTCCGGCTGGCCAACATGCGCAACGCCCTGGTTGTGGGCACGGGGGATTTAAGCGAACTGGCTTTGGGCTGGAGCACCTATGGAATCGGCGACCACATGTCGCATTACAACGTCAATGCCAGTGTCCCCAAAACGCTGATTCAGCATCTGATCCGCTGGGTTGCCAACACCAATCAATTTTCATCGGAAGTTTCCAGGATTCTCATTGACGTGCTGGAAACAGAAATATCTCCCGAGTTAATCCCCAGGAAAAAAGGCGACCGCAACATTCAAAAAACAGAAGATACTATCGGCCCTTACGAACTGCAGGATTTTAACAACTTTTATATAACCCGTTTCGGATATTTACCCTCCAAGGTGGCGTTTTTGGCTTATCATGCCTGGAAAGATAAAGCACAAGGACTCTGGCCGGATATTGCCGCAGATAAAAGAAATGCCTACGGTTTAAAAGAAATAAAAAAATGGCTTTACGTTTATTTATACAGATTTTTTAAAACTTCGCAGTATAAAAGATCCTGCGTTCCCAACGGGCCGAAAGTCGGTTCAGGAGGATCACTTTCCCCCAGAAGCGATTATCGCGCTCCCAGTGACAGCGAAGCTGATATCTGGCTTAAGAACTGGGAAAATATTCCCGAGGATGAAGGTTAAATTGAGAGAAACCTATAAAGATTTCGACGCCACTGAATTGTTTTGCCCTCAATGCAAAAGAGCGGTCGCCGTCAGAAAAAGATTACTGCTGATTCTTCAGGAAGGTGAAAAATACGATTACAGTTGCATCTATTGCGGAACTTCGATAGGTGACAAACTGGTGAAGGGCAATAATAAATCCCATCTGATCCTGCGCTAGGATTATTTTCCCTGTTTGTTTTTTTGCAGAGCTTTCTGCAATTTCTCGGCCAGCAAGCCGGATCCGACGGCAACCTGCGAATCGTCATACACCAGAGAAACTTCTTTACCCTTTCCTTTCCCGTCAATATATTCCGCCAATACCCCTCTGCTGTGAACATCTTCATGACAATAGACGCAGAGATTTTCCCAATTGCTCCCGTCCGCCGGATTGTTATTGTGGTTACCGTCTTTGTGATGAACAGTCAAAAGATGTCTTTTCGATTCGGGAAATTCACGGCCGCAGCGGGCGCAAACAAGACCGTTAATGGCCATCGACTTCTCTCTATAGTCCTCACCGGCCGGAGATTTTTGCGAATTTTTTATTTCCCGGACCAAATCTTCGGCCGATTTCGTGACTTCAGCAGCTGGTGAAGAAGGCCTTTTTTGCATCTTCACACTGCCCCATTTACTGGAAAATGTTACCTTGGCCATATCAGTTACTTCAACGATACATCCTTATCTTTATTTAAAAGAACTTCAACAAAAACACGCATTCCCTTGGCCACCGCCACTACATTTCTTATGATCCGGAAAATCGGTATCTTCAGGGCCAAAGGAGCAAAATATTGCAGATTGTTGATAATATCGCCCAGCAGCAGGCCGGTGCGGTTTGACGCGCCGGCAAAACTTTGAATTTTCTTATTTATGACAGAGGTGGAACTGTTAACATTTGTAGTAATTTCTTCCAGATTCTTCATGATTAAGGGGAAACTCTGATTTAAAAGCTGCAAAGTTACGGAAACATCTTTTGATATACGCCATATTTGTAAAATAACCGGAATACAAAAGATAACCAACACTATAAGGATAATGACTAAAATTAATAAGGCAATTTCCAGATACATGAATAATCTCCTTCAATATTCATTTTTTGATTGTACTTCAATCTATTTGCCGCGCCAACAATCAAGCTTTTTCTTTGCCGCTTTCTTCTCTGTAAGCTTCCATTCCAGCATCAATCGCTCGTTTTAGCCTGCTTTTATTACTCTGTATAGCTTCAGCGCCCTGCTGAACTGCTTCACTTACTTTATTTCCTATCTCCCCGGCCTTTTCTTTTGCCGACACATTCAAATTCTGCAAATTTTTCAATGACGCTTCATAAGCAAGTTTGCTTTTTCCCGCGGCTTTTTCATATTCTTCTTTTGCTTTGGCAAGCATTTTATTGGCTCTGCGTGTAATATCTTCACGGGTTTCCTTACCGCTCTTAGGAGCAAACAATAGCCCCAGCGCAATGCCAATTAATCCGCCGATAAATAATCCTTTTAATAAATCACTGTCTTTATCCATTATAAAACACCTCCGTAAAATGACGAATACTGAATCGGGTTATTCTTTTAAGATTCCGACAGGCAACCACACCCTTGATCACACGGACATGGCAAACGATTCTACTTACCCTTCGTACTTGTTATAGTATATCACATTTTCAAAAAATAAACTCTCTGGGGAAATAAAAAAATCGGACATCCCTCAAAGGAATGTCCGATTAATTTTCCTGCTAATTTATTCTTATAGTAATTATTTTGCAGGTGCAGCGGGTGCAGGTGCAGGTACTGCATTATCTGCAGGAGCCGGAGCAACGGGTGCTTCAACTTTAGGAGCCTCTGCTGGTGCGGGCTCTTCAGCTTTTTTGCAGCCTACGACCGCAAAAGTTAAAGAAGCAACAAAAAGCATAGCGACAAAAATGGCAAATATTTTTTTCATTAACGGCTAACCTCCTTTCAAAGATTTCATATACCTGGGTTAAACACCCCAAGTCTTTGTATTGAAGCGGAAGAATACGCTTTTTTTTGGCCTTGTCAAGAGTAATTTTAACAATTTTTCGGTATTTTTTTAGCATCAATTATCGTGAAAAACCAGGGGGAAAAGCAACTTTTACTCTTTCCAGGACAAAAAGTCTGTTTTTTTGTCATTAAACAGATTGCACAAAGCACGCACAAATTGTAATATATTGAATTTATTAAATAATAATATATTAATATCCATTAACAATAAACTTACGTTTATTAGAAGAGGAAATCGAATATCTATAATAATTAATTAAATTAATTATTATTTCAGTTAAGGACTATTTTGTATATATTGTCAGCATTTTTTTTATATGCTACCTAAATCTTCGAACAAAAGTATTTTTTTAGTATTTCAGGATATTACTCAGATGAAAAAAAGCAATGAATATCAAAATAAACTCGGGGAATTAATACAACTCATCAAGAAATTGCGTGCGCCGGATGGTTGCCCGTGGGACCAAAAACAAAAGAAGGAAGATCTCGGCAAGTATATCCTGGAAGAAGCCTATGAAGTCGTTGACTCCATTGACAGAAAAAATCCGCAAGAGCTGAAAGAAGAACTGGGAGATTTGCTTTTCCAGATATTATTTCTGACCGAAATAAGCGCCGAATCAAATTTATTTTCACTGGGAGATGTCATGGACGGAATCAACGAAAAAATGATCCGTCGACACCCGCACGTTTTCGGCAAGGAAAAAGTAAACTCCGTGCAGGAAGTGAAAGAAAACTGGCAGAAAATCAAGAAGCAGGAACGTCATCAACAAAATAAAGAAGAAAATCTGTTTTCCAGCATCCCCCTTTCTTTTCCGGCTTTAAAAAGAGCTCAAAAAATTACTTCGATAGCGTCAACTTACGGGTTCGACTGGAAAGATGCCCAGGGAATTCTGGAAAAACTTCGGGAAGAATTGCAGGAATTTGATCATGCGGTTAAAACAGGCAGCAAAAACAAAATTGAGGAGGAATTGGGCGATATCCTGTTTACCATAGTCAATTTAAGCCGTTTTTTTTCCGTCGATGCGGAAACCGCCTTATCCCGGACAACTAAAAAATTTTTGCAGCGTTTTTCTTATATCACCGAAAAGCTTTCTTCTCTGGGCATAACGCCTGCGGAGGCAACCATGACCCGGATGGACGATCTCTGGAATGAAGCTAAAGCAAAGGATTTAAAATGAAGGATTTTTTATGCGTATTGGGAATGGTTTTTATCATTGAAGGCATTCCTTATTTTCTGTTTCCGGAAAAATTGAAAATTTATCTCCTCAAGGTAACAACCATCCCGGAGTCCGCTTTAAGGTTCATGGGAATATCAGCAATGATTGTCGGTCTGCTTCTTCTTTACTGGGGCCGAAGCTGAAAGTAATTTTATTGACAGCGGCTTAATAATCTGATTATTTGCCCAAAAATTTTTCAAAGTAATAGATGTATGGAATTAAAAGACTTTTCATATTTCCTGCCGGAAGAGCTTATTGCTCAGCGCCCTTGCGAAAAACGTGATCATTCACGCCTGCTTTTTCTGGATAAAAAAAAAGAAGAAACTGCCGACCTGTTTTTTTTTCAACTGCCCGATTTGTTACAAAGCGGTGATGTACTCGTTACTAACGATTCAAAAGTAATTCCGGCCAGACTCTTCGGTAAAAAGCAAACAGGCGGCATTCTGGAAATATTGCTTTTGACCAGAAAACAGGCAGAAGAAAATTCTCAAACATGGGAAGCTCTGGTGAGACCGGCCAAGAGATTGCACGAGAATGATGTTATCGCTCTGGCCAATAACTGTGAGGCAAAGGTTTTAAACAGGATATCCGATAAAAAATGGCTGTTGCAATTTTACGCTCCGGAAGGATTTGATGATTATCTCACTAAGTTCGGCAGAGCGCCTCTTCCCCCATATATAAAACGAAAGAAAAATACCGGATCGGATATTACTGATCTGGAGCGTTACCAGACCGTTTACGCAAAAATCCCGGGTTCCATTGCGGCTCCCACCGCCGGATTGCATTTTTCAGAAGACGTTATGAAGAAATTGTTCTCTCAGGGCATTCAAATTGCTCCGGTAACTTTACATGTGGGCTATGGAACATTTATCCCTATCGAATCAGCGAAAGTCGAAAATCATGTCATGGAACCGGAATATTATGAAATAAGCACTGAAAGCGCCCGGATGATTAATAATGCACGGCGCCTCATCGCCGTGGGAACGACATCCACAAGAACTATCGAGAGCGCCGCCGATAACGACGGATACGTAAAGGCCCGGTCCGGCTTCACCAACCTTTTTATTTACCCCGGTTATAAATTTAAAAGAGTAAATGGTCTTTTAACCAATTTTCATTTGCCGGAATCATCTTTATTTTTACTGGTCTGTGCATTTGCCGGAACGGATTTGATAAAAAAAACTTATTCACATGCCGTAAAAAATCGCTATATGTTTTACAGTTATGGTGACTGCATGCTGATTATTTAGCAGGTTGGAATTTGCTTTCGGATAGAATACAAATTCATTAACGCACTCATCCCGTTTAGCGGGGTTAGGATTCGGAAAATATGCCTTTCCAATTTAATTTAAATAAACAAGATGCCGGTACTTCCGCCCGGCTGGGAGAAATGATTACCCCCCATGGTGTCGTACGTACACCGGCTTTTATGCCGGTAGGCACGCAGGGAACAGTTAAATCCATGTTACCCGAAGAAATCAAAAATTGCGGTGCGGAAATTATTCTGAGCAACACCTATCATCTGTATTTGCGACCCGGCCATGAAACTGTAAAAAAACTCGGAGGCCTGCACCGGTTTATGAACTGGCCCTATCCGATTCTGACCGACAGCGGCGGTTTCCAGATATACAGCCTCGGAGCTTTACGCAAGATCACGTCTGACGGGGTTATGTTTCGTTCGCACATTGACGGTTCCCGGCATTTTCTGACTCCACAGAAAGCAATTGAAATTCAGGAAGCGTTGGCCGCGGACATCATGATGTGCCTTGATGAGTGCACGCCCTACCCTGCCACATTCACTCAAACGGAAGAATCTCTGAAGCTGACCGTAAAATGGGCCAAATTATGTAAATCAGCTCTTACCAACAACCACCAGGCTCTCTTTGGCATCATTCAGGGAGGCTCTTATCCGGAATTACGCCGACAGGCGGCGGAGCAGATCACTTCGCTGTGTTTTGACGGCTATGCGCTGGGAGGGGTAAGCGTCGGCGAGCCGAAGGAAATAATGTATAAAATAACCGATTCCATTACGCCTTTGCTCCCTGCCGATAAACCACGTTATCTGATGGGCGTGGGCACGCCGGAAGATATCGTTTTTGCGGTATCCTGCGGGATAGACATGTTCGATTGCGTTATTCCCACCCGATGCGCCCGCCATGGATTATTGTTTACAAATAAGGAAAATGTTGTTATAAAAAACGCCCGCTGGCGGGAAGATAATAATCCTCTTGACGAAACGTGCGATTGCTATACCTGCCGGAATTATTCCCGGGCATACTTAAGACATCTTTATGTTGCCGGTGAAATACTGGCTATGATATTAAATACTATTCACAATATTCGCCACTATATGCGTCTGATGGAAAACATAAAAATGGCGATCAGTGAAAACCATTTTGAAGAGTTTAAAAAAAAATTTTTTAATAAATAAGATGAATTTTTAAATAATTCTGATAAAGAGCAAAACTAAGGAGGAAGTAAAATTGACAACAATAGCATACGCAATGGGCGGATCTCCGGGCGGTCCGGCAGCCGGTGGCGGCGGAGACTGGGGATTTGTCATCACGATGGTGATAATTTTCGTTATTTTTTATTTCCTGCTGATTCGTCCGCAGCAGAAGAAGCAAAAAGAACTTCAGGCCATGCTGAATAATCTCGCTTATGGCGATATGGTCATGACCACGGGAGGAATTCACGGCAAAATCACGGGGCTGACCGATACGATTGTGACGCTGGAAATCGCCGACAAGGTGAGAATCAAAGTTGCACGGAGCGCCATTGGAGCTGTCGTTCAAAAATCCGGTTCTGCAGCTCCAACACCTTCAACAAAGTCATAATACAGAAAGGGGTTTTTCATGTTCAAATCTTTAAAACTCAGAGGGGCTATCACTTTAATTGTTTGTCTGGCTGCTTTGTATTTCCTGATACCGACGTTCATTCCCAATATTCCATCGTCCTGGAATAAATATCTGTCCAAAGAAAAGATTCATTTGGGACTGGATTTACAGGGCGGCATGCATCTTGTGCTGGAAATCGACACGGATAAAGCTCTGGAAGCCATGATGGAAAGAACTGCCAACGATCTAAAAGAATCATTGATGGACAGCAAAGTACGTTTCCGGAATCTGGAAAAAGCCAAGGGAACCGCGATATCCATGGAATTAACGGATCCTGACGGCAAAACCGCTCTGGAGAATGTGTTGCGCGACAAATATCCTGATCTGGAAATTGACTCGGCCAGCCCGCGTGAAGGCGGACAGCTTGTCACTTTAAAAATCAACGACAAAAGAGCGGCCGAGCTCAAAAAGCTGACCGTTGAACATTCTCTGGAAACGATCAGAAACAGAGTTGACCAGTTTGGCGTTGCCGAGCCGGAAATTATTCCGGAAGGAGACAATCGCATCCTGGTTCAGCTTCCCGGAATCAAAGATCCGGAAAGAGCCAAAAACCTGATTGGTAAAACAGCTTTGCTGGAATTTAAAATAGTCGACGATGAAAATTCCCTGGACGAAGCTCTCCGCGGCAATATTCCGGAAGGAGACATTATAGCTTACGGGTTGCACGCCGATAGATCCAGTGGCGAAAGAAGTTCCACACCCTATTTACTGAAAAACAAGGCTCTGCTGACCGGCGCCTCACTGGAAACAGCCAAAGTGCAAATTTCCGACCGTTTCGGCAATCCGACCATCAGCCTGACATTTAACTCTCAGGGAGCCGATGACTTTGAAAGAATTACGGGCGAGAACGTCCGCAAGCGATTGGCCATTGTTTTGGACGGCGTCGTCCATTCCGCTCCTGTCATTCAGGAGAAAATCTCCGGCGGCAATGCTCAGATCAGCGGCAATTTCACTTTAGATGAAGCGCGTGATCTGGCGATTGTTTTACGCGCCGGCGCTCTTCCCGCTCCGGTTAATGTTCTGGAAGAAAGAACGGTCGGCCCGTCGCTGGGCAGTGATTCGATCCAACAGGGCATTCTGGCGACCATCATCGGCTCGCTTTTGGTTTTTCTATTCATGATTGTTTATTATCGCCTTTCCGGCGTGGTGGCCGATATTGCGCTCGCCATCCAGATATTGGTGATCCTGGCGATTCTTGCGGCCTTCCGGGCAACCCTGACTCTGCCGGGCATCGCCGGTATGCTTCTGACGGTCGGTGTGGCGGTCGACGCTAACATCCTTATTTTTGAAAGAATCCGCGAAGAATTACGGGCAGGAAAAACCGCCCGCCTGTCTCTCGACACGGGTTACGACAAAGCTCTGATTACCATCATTGACACACATATTACAGGCATCATCTCTGCCATTGTTCTGATATTTTTCGGGACAGGTCCGATCAAGGGATTCGCGGTAACTATGATTATCGGACTTCTGGCCAGTCTTTTTACCGCCATTTTCATCACGAAGGTAATCTTCGATTACGTTACGTGGAACTTTAACATTAAAAAATTGAGCATTTAAAATTCAAGCGCAAGCAGGAGATATAGTATGAGCATGGAGTTGATAAAACCTGGGATTAACGTAGATTTTGTCGGAAAAATGAAATATGCGATGGCCCTTTCAGCAATCCTGATCATTGTCGGCATCGGCTCGGTCATTTATCACGGCGGTTTTAATCTCGGCATCGATTTTGCCGGCGGGTCGATCATTCAGATCAAATTTTCAAAAAATGTTTCCGCCGATTCGATTCGGGCGGCTTTCAAATCAACAAAACTGGAAAACAGTACGATTCAGCAGTTCGGCGCAAACGAGTTTCTGATCCGCACATCGGAATCATTTTCGGATCAAAAGACACTGGCCGTCAATGTGGAACAGCCGTTGACCGCCGCTTTCAGCAAGGATTATGAAATCCGGCGGGTGGAAGTCGTCGGCGCCAAAGTCAGCTCCGATTTCAGGAGTAAAGCGATTATTGCCGTTATTCTTTCCTGGCTGGCTATACTGATCTATGTTGCGTGGCGCTTCGAATTCCGCTACGCTGCAGGAGGAATTCTTGCTCTGGTTCATGATACTTTGATTGTGGTCGGGGCTGTTTCCGTTTTCAATATGGAGTTCACCATAAACATTTTGGCGGCGCTGGTCTTCGTTATCGGTTTTTCCATCAACGACACGATTGTCACATTAGATAGAATTCGGGAAATCGTCAAACGGAATCCCAAACAAACGCTGGGCGATATTATCAATCTGGCCATCAATGAAACTCTCAGCAGAACCATTTTAACGTCGCTGACCGTTTTTTTCACACTTCTGGCTCTGTATATTTTTGGAGGAGCGGTCATCCGCGATTTTGCTTTTGCCCTGCTGGTCGGTACAGTCGCCGGCACCTATTCCACAATCTATATTGCCTGCACGAGTGTGCTGCTTTTTGAAAATTTGAAAATTTCAAAAATGAAGAGGAATAAATAACTTGTCTTTCTTCGCCGCGGCAGGATTTACGATTTTTATTTTGATATTGTTCGCCGGTATTTTCTTAAATTTATTCGGCTTGCCCGGAACGGTTGTTATTTTTTTTGATGTTTTACTTTATTCAATCCTGACCGGTTTCGGACAAGTCGGGTGGAAAATTATTTTATTTCTTCTGGTTTCCGCTGTCATTGCCGAAACAATTGAATTTTTCTGGATCGTCAGTGAAATTCCACAACAAGCAGTAAGCCCCAAAAAATCAATTAAAGCAGCGGCCTTGGGAGCCTTTGCGGGGGCTTTCCTGCTTACACCCTTTTTAGGTGGACCTGGTATATGGATGGGATTCTTTTTAGGGGGGCTTTCCGGTATTTTGATCACAGAAATTGCAAGGCAATCCGGATTAAAAGCTCCTTATCGAACACTTAATTATGTAATTTTTAATATCATAGGGAAAAATTCGGTTAAAGGGTTTATCTCTCTTTCCATGATCGCCTTTTCCCTGTCCAACATCTATTCGTAGGAGACTGAATTTAATATGGCAAAAGATGAACAATCAAAGACGAAAGTGAAAGAATATATCGAATCAATCATTATTGCGATTTTAATCGCCCTTTTTATACGCACATTCATCATCTGCGCGTATAAAATACCTTCCCGTTCCATGGTTCCGACGCTGCTGGTCGGTGATCATATTTTAGTCAACAAATTCATTTACGGCGTAAAAATTCCCTTGATCAGAAGAACCATCGTTCCTTTCAGGGAACCGAAAAGAGGAGAAATTGTGGTTTTTATCTTTCCTAATGACCGGTCTAAAGATTTTATCAAACGGGTCATTGGTGTCGCCGGAGATAAAATTGAAATAAAAAATAAAAAAATATTCATCAACGATCAAGAATATAAGGATTCTTACGGAATTTACAGCGATAGTTTTATTTTGCCCGGATCCATGCAACCGCGCGATAATTTCGGACCGGTTACCGTTCCCGCAAAATCCATTTTTGTGATGGGCGACAACCGCGATGAAAGTCTGGACAGCCGTTTCTGGGGATTCGTGGATTTGAAAGACGTGGAAGGCAAGGCTTTCGTCATTTACTGGTCATGGAATCGAGACGAACATAACCTCCGCTGGGAGCGGCTGGGACAGTTACTGCATTAATTATATCAACGCCGAGGCAACCATCGTAACGGAAAGCCCGATGAGAACAACAACGGTTATCCATGAAATTATATTCATCAGGCGGCCGTTGACGTAATCGCCCATAATGCGTCTATCATTAATCAGAAGAAGCATAAAAATTAAGACAAACGGCAGAAGTATTCCGTTAATGACCTGAGAGTAGTACATTATCTTGATCAAAGGAATATCAGGCAAAAGAATAATTCCGGCGCCCAGAAAAATCATTAGAGAATAGAGCCCGTAAAACTGAGGCGCCTCCGTAAATTTACTGTTCAGGCTCGCTTCCCAGCCAAAAGCTTCACAAACGGTATAAGCGGTGGAAAGCGGCAGAATAGAGGCGGCAAAAAGCGACGCGTTGAGCAAACCAAAAGCGAAAAGTAAAGAAGCATAGGAACCGGCGAGCGGTGCCAAAGCAAGCGCGGCATCCTTGGCCGTTTCGACATTCAACCCATTTTGGAATAGAGTAACCGCGCAAAGCATAATAATAAAAAATGCCACGACATTGACGGTAATCGAACCGAAAACAACATCCATCCGGGCGTATTTATAACTCTCAGCTTTTAATCCCTTATCAACAATGGATGACTGCAGATAAAACTGCATCCAGGGGGCAATGGTTGTCCCGATAATGCCGATGGCCATTGTGAGCATGCCTGAATCAAAATGCAGCCGCGGAGAAACAGAAGCAATGCCTATTGCTCTCCAGTCAGGATTAACCAGAAATCCCGATATAATATAGGAAAGATAAAAGAGACAGGCTACCAAAAAAGCTTTTTCTACCGATTTATAATTTCCCTTGACGACCAGCCACCAGACGAAAACAGCGCCCGCGGGAACGGAAATATATTTGCTGATACCGAAAATTTCCATGCTGGCGGCAATACCGGCAAATTCGCATAGCGTATTGCCCAGATTGGCAAAAAGCAGAATGATCATCAGATAAAAAGTAATTTTAGCGCCAAATCGCTCTCTGATCAAATCGGAAAGCCCCTTGCCGGAAACCACCCCCATTCTGGCGCATATTTCCTGAATGATAACCAGAGCCACGGTGACGGGAATAAGAATCCAGATCAGACTTAAGCCGTAATGAGCACCGGCCAGGGAATAAGTCGTTATACCGCCCGCGTCATTATCCACATTGGACGTGATGACTCCCGGACCGATGAGAGCGAAAAAAAGTCCCGCCTTCAACAAACCGGCATGCCACAGTTTTCCCCAATGCGCTTTGAGTTTTTCCATTATTTCTTATCTTACAGTTTTTTATTTGCCCAGTTCGGGAGCAACAATTTCCAAAAGATTTTTAAAAATGATCGCCCCTTGCATTTTTTCTTTCTCATCGACGACCGGAATGGCCGTAACCGCGTATTTGGCAAATTGCTCGGCAATGACATCATCTTTATCATCAAGCCGGACAAAAATTACCCTTTCATCCATGATATCTCCCAGTTGCTGATCTTCACCGGCCAGGATCAAATCGCGCAGACTGATAACACCGAGCAATCGCTCGTTTTCGTCAGTGACATAAACATAGTAAACCACATCGACATCAGCAGCTTCCGAACGGAATTTTTCCAGAGCTTCCTTGACCGTGGTTGAAGGGCTGAAACTCAGGTAGGATGTCGTCATCATACCGCCGGCTTCCCTCTCCGGATGAGCCAGCAACTCCTTTACGTCATCGGCAATGTCCTTCTCCATTTCCTTTAAAATGCCTTCCGCTTTGGCTTTGGGCAGATCAGCAATGAGATCGGCGGCTTCGCTCAGTGACATTTCTTCGATAATGTCGGAAGCTTTTTCCGAATTGAGATCGTTAATCAGACTGACCTGAACTTTCGGATCGGTTTCTTCCAGCGTTTCCGCCGCGGTTTCCACATCCAGAGCCTGAAACACGGCAGCGCGCTGTTTAATGTCAAGCTCTTCCAGAATATCGGCCAGATCGGCCGGATGGATCTGGCTTAGTCTGTTCTGGGCGATATTCAGGCGCAGGAGATCAGGAGAGTTCAGCGGCTGAGTGTACTTCCACGAAATAAAATGATTAGTCAGTTTGTAATCAAAAAGACCTTGCAGTATAAAATCCAGTAAATTAATCAAGCCGACGCGACGGATCAGGCCGCGGAAACCCACATCTACATGGACCAGATGCAGTCCAAGTTTTGTTTTCAAGAACTGGAGATCGTTAACTCTTCTGATCTTAGCACCGTAGGTGTCCACAACCTGCTTGTCCAGAAGTGCGTCTTTGAGCAACAGTTCCCCTTCTTTCAACTGAAGCGGAGAAAGTTCCGTAACAGATTTTACGGACACGGATATGGACATGTCCATATCCAGAATATACTTCCATGGGAGGAAAAGAGGTTTTTTTTTCTGGGCGGAGCTGAAAATAATACCTGTGACAATCGGATAAGGCTCGATGAATTCCGCGGTTAAATCATAAACGCGGCCCAGTGCCTCGCCCGTAGCGCCAATAATGTTTCTCCCCAGGATCTTGCTCAAAAACAGAAAAACCTGAGGTTCGCGATTGATTGCCATACGAATTTTCTCCCATGTATGTGATCGGTTTATATCAGCTTTTATTTTCAAAGAAAAGCCTTTTTGACTTTTGCCTTGACAAAACAAAGGCGACAATGTAGACAAAAACAAATTTGACCCTTTTAATTTAATCCAGAGAGATTGAAAAAGGAAACCATCATGAGAACTTCATTAAAATATTATCAAGCCTTTTCCCGCCAGGGGAAAGGCTTTTTTATAATGTTGTCCGAGGTTGACTCCTATGGCGAATAATAAAAGTATAAAAACCGTCATGGATAAAGACGGTATTGAACGGTGCCTTACCAGGATCGCTTACGAAATACTGGAAAAAAATAAAGGCATGGAAAATCTCGTTCTTGTGGGAATCAGGACGGGCGGTGTTTATCTGGCCGAAAGACTGCAAAAGAAAATGTCCGATATCGAACACGGCAAGATTCCTCTGGGGATACTGGACATCACTCTTTACCGCGATGATCTATCCGCATCCAACAAAAAACCCCGTCTGGGAGAAACAAAAATAAATTTTTCTCTGGACAACAAAGTAGTCATCCTCGTGGACGATGTTCTCTTTACGGGAAGAACCATCCGCGCTGCCATGGACGCCCTGATTGATTTCGGGCGTCCCCGGATGATTCAACTGGCCGTTTTAATTGATCGCGGCCACCGCGAACTTCCGATCCGGGCCGATTTTGTCGGCAAGAACCTGCCCTCATCGCTGTGGGAAGCCGTGCGGGTTGACCTCGTGGAAAAAAACGGCGTGGATGAAGTCGTAATAGAAGAAGGATCTTAAATCAGAATTTTTTATGGCCGGTTATGAAATTTGAAAGAAAAGATATTCTGGGAATAAAGGACCTCTCCGTTGATGAAATAAATCTGATTCTGGAGACAGCCGAATCTTTCCTGGAAATTTCCACCCGTAAAATCAAGAAGGTGCCGACGCTGCGCGGTAAAACAGTCATCAATCTTTTTTATGAAGCGAGCACCCGAACCAGGACATCCTTTGAAATAGCCGGCAAAAGATTAAGCGCCGATACCATCAACATTTCGTCATCCACCAGTTCCGTCATCAAAGGGGAAACGCTCATTGACACTGCCCGCACACTGGAAGCAATGAATCCCGATGTCATTGTCATCCGCCACAGCGCCGCCGGAGCTCCGCATTTGCTGGCTTCCCTGGTTAAACAATCAATCATCAATGCCGGCGACGGCGCGCATGAACACCCCACACAGGCTCTCCTGGACATGATGACGATCAAGGAACGCAAAGGTAAAATTTCCGGATTGAAGGTGGCTATCATCGGCGATATCGAACACAGCCGAGTCGCCCGTTCCAATATTTACGGACTTTCCAAAATGGGCGCCCATGTCGTCGTAGCCGGACCGGCAACCATGATGCCGCGCAATATTGAGCAAATGGGCGTGAAGGCATTCCCCAGAGTGGAAGATGCCATCGCCGGTGCCGATGTCGTAATGATGCTGCGCATTCAGCTGGAACGGCAAAAGCAGAACATCTTCCCGTCGCTGCGCGAATATTCCCAGCACTACTGCCTGAACCGCAACAACATTAAACTGGCGAAAAACGATGTTATGGTGATGCATCCGGGACCCATTAACCGCGGCGTCGAAATATCACCGGACATCGCCGACGATCCTTCTGTCTCGGTAATTCTTGATCAGGTCAACAAAGGAGTGGCCGTCAGGATGGCTCTGCTTTATCTGCTCACCGGAGGTAGCGAATGAGACTTCTATTAACCGGCGCCCGGATAATAGATCCCGCGCAAAACATAGATTCACGGATGGATATTTTTCTGGAAGACGGCAAGATTGCTAAAATCGGAGAAAACCTTTCCAAAGCAACAAAATCAAAAGATTCGGAAAAGATAACCAAGATTGTTGATCTGACTGGAATGATCCTTGTTCCGGGCCTGATTGACATGCACACCCATCTGCGCGAACCCGGCTTCGAATATAAAGAAACTATCGCGTCGGGAGCCGCCGCTGCGGCAGCCGGTGGTTTCACTTCCATTGCCTGCATGCCCAACACAGAGCCCATTAACGACAGCCGTTCCATCACCGAATTTATCAGAAGGAAAGCGACGGAAACATCCCTGGTCAACGTCTATCCGATCGGCGCCGTCAGCAGGAATTCCGCAGGTTCTCAGCTTACGGAATTCTGGGATCTCCAAGAAGCGGGAATTGTCGCCCTTTCCGATGACGGCAAACCGGTCATGAATGCCGCCCTGATGCGCAGGGCCATGGAATATGCCTTCTCCCTGCAATTACCGGTTATCTCGCATTGCGAAGATATCAATCTTTCGGCAAACGGCTCCATGAACGAAGGTTATTATTCCACGATTTTGGGATTAAACGGTATCCCCGGCATTGCGGAAGAGGCAATGATCGCCCGGGATATCTTAATCGCTGAATTTACCGGAACCTCCGTTCACATAGCGCATGTCAGCACGGCCGGTTCCGTTCGCCTGATTCGTGACGCCAAAAAAAGAGGAATAAAAGTAACGGCGGAAACTGCGCCGCATTACTTCACATTGACTGACGAAGCGCTGCAGAGCTATGACACCAATCTCAAAGTCAACCCGCCTCTGAGAAGTGAGCAGGATGTCGCGGCAATAAAAGAAGGTCTTGCCGACGGAACAATCGATGTTATCGCCTGCGACCACGCTCCGCACGGACGGACGGACAAGGAAGTGGAATTTGAATACGCCGCCAATGGCATCAGCGGTCTGGAAACATCGCTTGCCCTGAGCCTGAACCTTATAAACAGCAAAATTCTGACCTGGCCGGAATTAATCGCCAAAATGAGCACAAACCCGGCTCGCATTCTTCACTTGCCGAAAGGCACCCTGGAAACCGGTGCAGATGCCGATATCACCGTAATTGATCCTCTGCTGAAATGGACTGTTGATGTTCAGGCGTTTCGTTCACGCGGTAAAAACTCCCCTTTTAACGGACGTCAGATACAGGGGAAGGCCATTCTTACCATCGTCGGTGGTGAAATCAAGTATGACGGCCGCTAGAGAACATTTAAAAACCACCGGATTCGTCCTGCGTACCCTAAGCTACAGTGAATCTGATTTGATTGTCTCCTTTTACAGTCACGACTATGGCAAGATCAAGGGAATCGCCAAAGGCGCCAAAAGAAGCAAAAAAAGATTTGCCAATGTTTTTGAACCATTCTCTCTGACCAATATTATTTTCACCCGCAAAAGCCGCGACATGCTCGCTTTCATCGAATCCTGTGACATTATTGATCACTACCATGACATCCGTCAGGATATGGAGAAAACGCTGATCGCTTCCTATTTTATTGACCTCACGGATCACTTCAGCCCGGAAGGGAAAAAAAATGAAAATATTTTTCTACTTCTGCAGGATTTTCTTCTGCTGCTGACTAAAGAAAAAGCATCCGATGCCGTCGTGCGGTTTTTTGAAATGCGCCTGCTGAAATTGGCGGGATTTGAACCGGCTCTTGACTGCTGTATCGTTTGCAAAACTCCGGTGACTAACGGCAACTCTTATTACTTCCACGCCGGTGAGGGCGGCATCACGTGCAGCGCATGCAATAAAACCCAGAGATACGAACAGCCGGTTTCCGCAGGCACCGTGCGCACCCTGCTTCTGGGCAAAGACATGGACATTGATAAAATCAAACTGATCACGCTTACCGATTCTCTGGCGAGGGAGTCGCGCAGTATTCTTACCGGCTTCATATCCCACGTGCTGGGACGGGAAGTAAAATCACTGAAAGTCATGGAACAGGTGCGCAACCTTTATCTGTAACACCTGCACTTTCGAATGTTCAGCTACAAACGATTTTTTAGAACAAATTATTAATATTAGAAATCCGTTGAATTCTTCCTTCAAATCAACGGCAGAACCCCATACCTTTAGCTGATATCAATGTTTTGCAATTCCCCAGTGCACACGCTTTTTGCGCATCCTGACAGCCTAGCGTATTGTTGCCCTGCTTTAAATAAATAACTCCCCGATTCATGTATGCCTCAGCGTAATCCGGTTTAAAACGGATGGCCTCGCTGTAATCCTCGATGGCTCGTTGATGCTGGCCAAGATTAGCGTAAGTAAATCCCCTGTTGTTGTAGGCTTCGGCATAAATTGGTCTTATAGCAATGGCTTTATTGAAATCATCGATAGCTTGTTGATACTGGCCTAGTTCACCATAAAAAGTCCCCCTTAGGTTGTAGGCTTCAGAATCCGGTTTCAAGCGAATGCCTTCGTTATAATCTGCAATGGCATGTTGATACTGACCAAGTTTAGCGTAAACAATCCCCCTATTGTAATACGCCAAATAATTATCCTTTGTAACCTGTAAAGCATGATTCCAAAGCTCAATATTATTTTTCCAGTAACCGCATTGATGCCAGGTTAAGGTTGACATGATTATCAGGAATGTTATTCCTGATGGGAATATAATCTTTTTTCTTATTTTTTCACTTTTAATTAACGACAGTATGCTCCAAGCCAGTATGATGGCAATACCGATGGAGGGCAGATAAGTGTAACGGTCTGCCATTGACTGCGTGCCAACCTGCACCAAGCCAATTACAGGGATTAGCGTTCCCAGGTACCAAAACCAGCCAACGAATAGAAAAGGAAGCTTGCTGATATAATAAAGCACAACAACAGTAATCACTATGATAATGGAACCGGAAATTAACACTTTCCATAAGGGCAAGGAAAACTCATAGGGATAAAACACTGCCAAATTAAACGGCCAGAAAGTTTTTTCCAAATAAACGATGTAGGAAATAATGGCGTTAGAAAATTTTTCCGTAAAAGCAATGTTTTCCATTTTTGCCATGGCGCCAAATTTATTCTGAGACCACAAAGCAATAATGCTGACAGCGATTGTCAGGCAAAGAAAAGGAATTTTTTCCCGGACAAGTCTTATGACTGAAATAAATTTTTTACTCTGTTTATCCATTGCTTTCTGCCAGCGTTTGAGCGGCCAGTAATCCAGAAGCATCAGGACAAAAGGAAGGGTGACCAGCATGGGTTTGGACATTAAGCTTAAAGCAAATAATATTAAACTAAGAAGATATCGGGAAGGCTTTGAATTTTCGGCATAAAAGGCGTACGCGTAAATACTCGCCAAGCCAAAAAACATGCTTAAAACATCTTTGCGCTCAGCGGCCCAGGCCACAGATTCCACCCTCAAAGGATGCAGCGCAAAAAAAGCTGCGGCAAAGGCTGAAGGCCAGAGATTATTTGTTGTTTTATTTAAAAAGAGGAATAAAAAAAGAACAGCACCGATGTGCAAAAGGAGACTGACGACATGATGTCCAGTAGCCTTTGCTCCAAACAGACTCCAGTCCAGAGTATGAGAGAGTAAAGTCAAAGGATGCCAGTTTGCGGAGATAACAGCCGTAAACACCCATTTAATTGTTTGAGGACTTATTCCATTTTTAATATGATTATTTTCGGTAATGTATTCTTTATCATCAAAATAAGTAAAGTCATTGCCTGCTACCCGGCCGAAAGCGATGCAGGAAACAACAATTAAAAATATAATGATAACGAAAGCATGTTTTCTATAGTCGGCCAATGTAAAATCCTATTAAACAACATTATGTTATAAAATATCATAATTCTTAATAGAATATCAATGACGATTAAATTGAAATAAATTTTTATTTAATTTAAAAATTATATGGTTATATTAAACTTTGTTTGTTGCTTTTATGAAATACTTTTCTGAAGAGTGAAGTTGTTGGAATTGAGGTTTACCATTTGTAATTGATTTTAAAGTGCACAATCAAATCAACGGCAGAGGCCAATTCTCTGAGCAGAATTTAATGTTATGCAATTCCCCAAGGCACACGCTTTTTGGGCATCAGGACAACCCAGCGTATTGTTGCCCTGCTTTAAATAAATAACTCCCCGGTTCATGTATGCTTCGGCGTAATCCGGTTTAAAACGGATGGCCTCGCTGTAATCCTCAATGGCGCGCTGATGCTGGCCTAAATTGGCATAAGAAAGCCCTCTATTGTTATAGGCATTGGCATAAAATGGCATTCGGCGAATTGCCTCATTAAAATCATCTATGGCTGGTTGATATCGTCCCAGTTTAGCGTAAATTATTCCCCTGTTGTTGTATGCAAAAATATAATCAGGTTTTATATGTATTGACTTATTGTAATGTTCAATTGACTCATCCATTTTTCCTTCAGTAAAAAGAGAAAGGCCTAAATTGTTATGTGCCAGATAATTATCCTTCGTCACCTGTAAGGCATGCCTAAAGAGAAAAATGCTGTTCTGCCAGTAACCACACTGATGCCACGTTAAAATCATAAGGATGATAAGGAAGGAGGTTGCCGCCGGAAATAACAATTTTTTTATTCTTCCCGTCATTTGTAACAAGGCGGGTATTCCCCAGGCAATCATTATTGCCATACCTATCGAAGGCAGGTAATGATAGCGGTCTGCCATGGAGAAATCTCCGACCTTAATAATTCCAATAACAGGGGCAATCGTTATTATATACCATAGCCATCCGACAAAAAGGTAAGGTAAGCGTCTCCACATAACAATGATTGCGACACTTATAACAAGTATCAGTAAAAAGGCGCCGAAAATCTTCCAATCTTGAATTTGAGCTGTGAAAGGATAAAAAACAGCCATGTCGGCGGGCCAGAATGTCTTAGCCAGATAAGTGACAAAAGAAACAAGTGCGTTGGCCAGCCGGGAACTCAGAGGAGACTGGAGATTTTCTCCATATGGTTTGTATCGAGCGTAAATAGTGATTATGGAAAAAACAGCAGACAAAATAAAAAAGGGTGTTTTTTCCTTCAACTGCCATAAAATCAGATCGCCTTTTTTCGATTCAAAGCGCTTCAATGGCCAGTAATCCAGAAGAACCATAATGACCGGCAAAGTGACGACCATGGGCTTGCTCATCAGTGCCAGGACAAAACCACAAAGAACAAGCAGATATCTTTTGATAGCCGGTTTTTCAACATAATAGACATAAAGACATAGAGTCAGCATCCAGAAAAAAGCGCTCAGGACATCCTTGCGTTCGGCAACCCAGGCCACCGACTCCACATGCAGGGGATGCAGGGCGAAAAACGCCGCGACAAAAGCGCTTTTCCAGAGGGCTCCGGTCATGCGGTTAAAAAGCCAGAACAAAAGCAGCGTGCTCAGGATATGCAGAACAAGGTTGGTCATGTGATAACCGCCGGCGTTCAGACTGAAAAGCTGATGGTCCAGCATCAGAGACAGCCAGGTCAGGGGATGCCAGAATTCGGCGTAGGTGGTCGTGAACGCCCAGCGCAGGCCTTTCAGTGTGAGTCCGGACTGGAGATGACTGTTTTCTGTAACATAAACGCCATCATCGATATTGACGAAATCAAACTGATTCACCTGCCAGTAGACGGCAAGCGTGACCATTGCCAAAACAACACAAATGATCAGTTTTTTTTCTTTTGAACTGATATTTATTTTCTTGAACATCGTGATTCTTAATTACTACATCTTGAATCGGAGTTCATCTGTTTTTTCATTGTTCCCGATAAACATATCTCCGAAAGAAAAACGCCTTTACCTGTTTTGACCGTTTTCGGGGCAGAGACCTCTGTTTGAACAAGACCATTTTTTTTGCTAGGATGATTTTCAGAAAATATTAGAAGAGGTTTCAAATGCGAAAACCCGAGTTACTGATTCCTGCAGGAAATTTAGAAAAATTGCGAACGGCACTGCTCTATGGAGCCGATGCCGTATATGTCGGTGCGGAAGGATTGAGTCTGAGGGCAAGTTCGTCCGAGATGTCCCTTGCCGATTTAGCCGCAGGAGTAAAGGAAGCGCACGCCAAAGATGTTAAGGTTTACGCGGCGGCCAATACTTTCGCCCGTAACTCCGATCTGGATAAGGCAAAAATAATCATCCCCGAGCTCGCCGCAACCGGCATTGATGCCCTAATAGTCAGTGAACCGGGAATGCTCCGGCTGATGCGAAATTCAGCGCCGCATTTGCCGGTACATTTAAGCACGCAGGCAAACACCACGAATATCGAATCGGTGAAATTCTGGAAAGATCAGGGCGTGCAGCGGATCATTTTAGCGCGGGAATTAAATTTAAAGGAAATCGGAGAAATCGCTGCCGCCGTCCCCGATATGGAGCTGGAAATCTTTGTTCACGGCGCGATGTGCATGGCCTACTCCGGACGCTGCTATTTGTCGGCATTCCGCAACCGCCGGAGCGCCAATGAAGGCGATTGCTCTCAGCCCTGCCGCTGGGAGTACGCGCTTCATGAATCAACCAGGCCTTACGATCCGCTGATTTTGCAGGAGGATGAAAGATATAGTTACTTGTTGAGTTCAAAGGATTTGTGTCTCATTGAATATCTGCCCGAGGTTCTGGCTTCCGGCGTTACCAGTCTCAAAATCGAGGGGCGGATGAAATCGGCATATTACGTGGCGGTGGTTACGCGCGCTTACCGGCAGGCGCTGGATGATCTGATAAAGCAAAAAGAAAAATATCAATGCCGGCAGGAATGGATCGACGAACTGGGAACCACTTCCAATCGCGGATATACGACAGGTTTTGCCTTTGCCGAAGAAAAAATAAACGAGACGAATCCTGGAATCAAGTACGTCCAGACCCATGAACCGGCGGGCATAGTATTGCGCTACGATCCCGTAAAAAAGAGAATGCTTATCGGCATCCGCAATCACATCGTTGCCGGAAGCCGTCTCGAACTGTTATTGCCCGATAAGACGGTTTCAATAGACACGCGTATTTTAAGAAATGAAGACGGGCAATCGCTGACCGAAGCCAACAATGATCAGCGCATTTATCTGCCTGTGGAAAAAGAAGTCCCGGTCGGCGCCATCCTGCGGCAAAAGGCAAAATAAAACCGAACCACGCGCAACAAGATCAATCCATCAATTTTGTCATACCGGCGAAGGCCGGTATCCAGTTTGTTTATTATTCCTGGATGCCGTTCTACAACGGCATGACAAAGGTATAGCTACTTTTATTCCTGGATTCCGGTTTTCATAACCTAAATAACCTGAAGGTCACCATGGGGTCATCTGCGACCGGAATGACTAAAAGAAGCCACGCAATGCTCTCTATTTCCGTTTCGGCGGCTGTATCCTTACAATTCTTTCTACGCCTTTCACCATGGTGATCGCGTTTTGCGGGCAGAAATGCGCGCATACGCCGCAGCCGATACAGCGGTCTTCCTTTCTGCGCGCTTTCTTATCGTCATTCAAATACGCGGCGTAGGTGTGACATTTCTTCACGCAGGTGCCGCAGCCGATGCAGAGGTCATCGTTCACCACGGCCATAAAATTGGTCACATTGGCGATGGGCGCGATCATATGATCTACACCGTTGCCGCAGCAGCACCGGCAGCAGTTACAGATGCTGGTTTCTTCCTTGGTGGTATCGAAATTGGGATGATAGGCCTTGTGCACCAGACCCGCTTCCTCGGCCTCTTTTAAGACTTTCAGGGCCTCTTCTTTTGTAATCAGTCTTGAAAATCCCTGCTCGGACGTAAATCGTGCCGACTTGCCGAACGTAAAGCAGGTTTCCCTGGCGTCCGTTTGTTTGCAGGGAGTTCCCTTGATGTCCTCGTAATGGCGGCAGAAGCAATGCCCCAGGGCGATTTCGTCAAACTTCTGAATGAGTTCTTCAACCCGTTGAGACGGCACAACCCGGTCGCGGGCCTCTTCCAGTTTTTCATTGATGACGATTTTAACCGGTTCACTCTTGGGTTTATTTTCAAAGACAGGCACCGTTCGGTCGATGGCCGGTCCGGCCATCAGCATCGGGACGATCACATCGTAATTATCCTGAACCATGTTGTTCAAGTCCGCAAACATCTGATTGAACAACCCGGCAATTTCCTTGTTCCTGTCGTCAATGACCAGCTTACCCATGAAATTGTATTCGAACGTTCCGACGTTAAACAGCGGCAGCAACCGGAAAACCATAATGCCCTTGCTGTTGGGCTGATTGA
>JAJFTS010000214.1 GCA_021372815.1 Deltaproteobacteria bacterium
GCCTGGTATATCGGGATACTGCCGCAAATGATTGCCGGCGGCAGTTTTGTCCTGAAAAGACGTTTTTCCGCGAGCGCCTTCGAAGAAGACATGCTCGCGCACGGGGTTACTTTTCTTAACTATGTCGGCCAGCCCCTGCATTACATCATCGATGCTCTGGAACGCAAATACGGCAGCGGGGAAGCGATAGAAGCCGCGCTGGCCAAACATCCGCAGAACAAATTCCGCAGCGCTTACGGCAACGGCGCCACGGTGAATGATCGCATCAAGTTCAAGCGTTATCTGGGCATGGAACATATTTATGAAATTTACGGTTCCACCGAAGCGGTGATCACCACCGCCAATCGTCCCGGAGATCCGATTGATTCGGTCGGCAAGGTCGACGCCTCCATTCGCATTCTGGATGAAACCGGCCGGGAATGTGATCCGGGAATTGTCGATGCCAGCGGTGCACTGACCAACTACGATAAAGCAGTCGGTGAGATTTGCCGCGAAGTAGGCGACAATAACCTCCGGTTTGAAGGATATTTCGGCAACGCGGGGGCGACCAATCAGAAATTCCGGAACGGCTGGTATCATTCGGGCGATCTCGGCCATATCAGAATTGCGAACGGAAAACGTTACATGTTTTTCAACGGCCGGACCGATGACTGGATTCGCAAGGACGGAGAAAATTTTTCGGCGGAAAACGTGCTTAACTTCGCCCAGAATGTTCCCTGTGTGGATTGCGCCATTGCCTACGGAGCTCCCTGCGAAGTTTCCGACGAGAAGGTGATGATTACCGTCCAGCTCAAGGAAGGCGTGCCGTTTGAGCCGGATAAAGTATATGAATGGTTTATGCAGCAGCAGAAGGAAGGCGGCATGGATCCCAAATGGATGCCCGATTATATCCGCGTGATCGAGAAGTTTCCCGTTACCGATACGCAGAAAATCATTGTACGGCCTTTTAAGCGGGAGAATTTCAATCTGGACGGCGATCCTTCCATGCGGATTTATTTCCGCCGGCGCGGCGACAATACCTATCTTCTGCTCACGCCGGATGAGTTCAAAAAAATAAAGGAGGATTTCAAAACTAACGGCCGCGAGGCGATTTTGTCAGCGGGCTGAATCCGTAAAAATATGGTCTCTAAACTGACGGACAAGGTTGTTTATAGAAGTTTTGTTTGGAAAAATTGTCATTATGTCGGCCTCACTATTCAGGGAGGCCGACAGTATCCGATGAGGCCTGATGAACCTATAAAATAATTTTTATCGCCGGGTTGGATTTCATCGCTTCATAAATACTCTGCCGGTGGGATTCGCTCTCCACGGTAACCGCCACGTTGAGGCAGCAGTATCTGGCGTTTTTACTTAGGCGGGAAAGAGTTATCGAACAGGAGCGATCCTGAATAATTTCGCGGACTGCGGAACTCATTTCATCCTGGTCAACACCGATAATTTTATAAATCCAGGTGCAGGGATACTCCAGCTTAAGTTTATTATCTTTATCTTCTGTCATGATCCTCTCATTATAACCCTTGGAAATCTGTGTCCAATTATCCGTTATAATTGCGCGGAGTCAAGGGAAAAATATTTCGTAATATTACAGTTCAGGCAGTCATCCGGTGTCTTATAAATGGTTTTGACAAGATCAGGGTACTTTGATAAAAATTACTCAGTCGGCCCTGGTCGTATTGTAAAACAATATTAATCAACACAAGTAAAAAGGAGGTTTTTTTATGAAGAAGATTTTGGTTTTTGCTTGCGCTTTTCTGTTTGTCGCGTCCTTTGCTTTTGCCGCGGGACCCAAAACCTATCAGGTAACAGGTCCTGTTCTGGAGGTAAAAGCGGATACTATTGTCGTTCAAAAAGGCAAGGACAAATGGGAAATCGGACGTGACGCGGCCACAAAGGTTACCGGCGATTTGAAGGTCGGTTCCAAAGTAACCATTGACTACACGATGAAAGCCGTTTCAGTCAGCGTGAAAGACGCCAAGAAAAAGTAAAACAGGGTAAAATTATCATTACGCAGGCTGTTTCTGCTCAGCAGGGGCAGCCTGCAATTTAAAAACGAAATCACATCGCTTCCATCCGGATAAATCAAGCCCAACATCACCCCATTTTTTAATTAAAAGCGGATTGCCGGAACTGTTTTTTCTTGACGGACAAAGGCCTTTCCCCTATATGTTCACGACAAGGAACTGAGCTGCTATCAAGCCTGCAGGAGTGGATATGAGAAATGTTTGTTTGATCATCGCCGCGTTTGTCTTTTTTTATGGAACAGCCTTTTCACAGGAACAGTTGCCGGTGCAGTCGATTCCGACACCGGAATGGGTCCGTGTAATCACTCCGCTGGATAATTCGGAAGTCATCGGCAAAAAACCTGAAATCAAAGTCGAATTTACCGGACAGTCCGTCCGGAACAATCTGATGGTCACGTTTGACGGGACCGACATCACGCCACTGCTGGTTTTATCCGATAACGGTTTTCAATACACACCGGTGATGTCCCTCCCGCCCGGTTTCCACACTCTTGTTCTGACAGCTTTTGACGCAAACGGCACCCAGATACAGAAGACGGTGACCTTCAGGTCGCGTCATTCCGCCATGCTGGAAGAGGCATCCTCGAACAATGTGGCTTCCGTGATTTATTCTCAGGCTATCGTCACACCTGATTCATCCTCCTCGGGCGCAGGAGCTTCTGATTTCGATTCCAGGATCGAGGGCAATCTCAAATCCGATAATAAGATCAAGCAGGGTAACTGGGAAGTAACGCTCAGCGGCAATGTCCGGTATTTTGATCAGAACGTGCCGGTGCAAAGTCCGGTCGAAAAAGGAATGGATGTCGCCAACTGGCTGATGACCGGGACATACGCAAAGGATTCTTTAAGAATGCAGGCCAGTATCGGGGATGTCCAGGTAACGGAAACTTCCAACACAATCAATTTGAACCGCAAGGGCGGGATGTTGCAGTTCGACTATAATATCCTTCAGCTCAAGGCTTTCAGTATCAGAAGTCAGCAGACCTTCGGCATCGAAGGCGGGCTGGGTATCGGGGACTTGTCCGATGACAATATTGTAGGCGCGTCGGCAGGCATTAAATTATTCGAAAACAAGGTCGAGTTCCGGACGATCTATTTAGCCGGAGAGGGCAATGACAGCAACATCAACGTTGTTGACGCATTCGGCACGTCAAATCAGCCGGGGGATAAAAAAAGCGAGGTTGTGGGCTTTTTATTAACATCCGATTTTTTCCAAAACAAAATGAAGACCGAATTTGAAGCCGATTTTTCGAAGTTCGATGCCGATGTATCCGATGAGTTCGGTTACGAGCACGACAGTGCCTACCTGGCAAGAGCCTACGGTGTTTTGGGCGGCTCTTACAATTATGATGCCAAATATGAATATTACGGACGGGATTACAATACGCTGGGTAATCCCGGCGCCCTCAAAAATAAGGAGGGGATCAGCCTTTCCCAGGGATTAAATGTCAGCAATCACAATGTTTTTCTCGCTCTTTCGAGTTCCAATGATAATGTCGACAGCGATCCTCTATTCGCTAAAATCCATCAGTATGCGGGAAGCCTGAATTACACTTTCAATGGAATCCCGAATCTCCCTTTGGGCCTGGGGTATCAGAAAACCTTACAGGAGAGCCGCAACGAACCGGCCGGAACACAGGATCTGAATACCATGACGGATACGGTTTCGGCTAATCTCAACTATTCAAACGGAAAAATATTGTTGGGGCTCAGCGGCCTCTATTCCGTGCTCAATGACCGGACATTGAACGATGCCGATACAACCACCGCCACGGTTACTTTTTCCCCGACGTACAATCACCCCAATCTTGCGCTGACGCCGATGTTTTCCTGGAACAGCTCCAAGAATGAATCGACGGATGTGCGCACCGATTCTTACACCAGTGGTCTGAATATCTTAGCCAGGCTTTTCGGAGAGCGCCTTACTTTTGCGCTGGGCGGCACCTACACCGTCGTCAAGGCCGACAATGATTCCGTTGATACACGGCAAATCAACGGAACAGCCGACATTTCCTACAGCCTGAAAGGGGATTATGTAAAATACGTTAATCCTGTTATCACTTTGAGGAATACGTATGTCAAGACAACAGATGACGTGAATCCTTCATCCGACAGTGATAATTATGGATTGCTGCTTGTCTTAACCGGAACCGTACCTTTTTCTTTTTAGGAGGAATGAAATGCGAAAAAAAGCAACGATAACACTCTTATTCTGCCTGATTATTTTTTCCTATAGCCTGGGGCTGGCCGCCGTCAACGTTACGCCGTCTTCAATCAGTGTTGCGCAGGGACAGGCCGGTACGATAACCCTCCAGTATCAGTTTACCAATGTTCTCGATCTTGTCGGTTCGCCTTTTACCGGGGTGATTACTTCCACCAACGGGACTTTCTTAACCACCGACGCCGTTTTGGGAACAAATCCCGTGCCGATGCCGGTCAACATAACCGGCGGCAGGGGCATGGCGTCTGAGGTATTAGTCGTTCCTGTCGGCGTTATCGAACGGGCGCTGAGGAGCGGCACAAAAAATTTTTGGTACCGGAGAATATTCGCCAGTGCCGCGGGTGAAACGGCCATTGTACAAATGAACATTACGTCTGAATCTGCCGCAAGCTTCAATATCAAACGAATCGAGCTTTATTTCGATAACCGCCGGGCGGAGGTGACTGTGCCGAAATATTTCCCGAAGCTCAAAGCCTATGCCGATATCCGTTATACCGGATCAGGCCTGCTGGAAGGATACTGGGAGGTTGACGGAAGAATCATCTCAAGAGTTCATCAGATGCTTACTTTCGGCGCCATGATCACTTTGCCGACTCCCGATGTTCCTGACCTGCCGACATTCGCTCCGGGCACGCACATCCTGAGATTTGTCACGACCAATCAGGCGGCGGGGCTGCCGACACCGGCGCTGATTTATTTTGTGACGACTGAAGAGTACATGGCCAAAAAAATGGAACTCGTCGTCAAAGCGCCGCAGGACGGTTCAGCCATTGAGCGCAGCGCGGCGTTGTTTCAGTGGGGATCCTTTAAAGGAGCTTCTTTATTCCTGATTCAGTACTATGAAGACGTTGAATCCAAACCGGTATTTTCCGCCTACACTAAAAAAACATCTTATGTCCTGCCGAAACAGGTTTTTACGAATATTTTTTCGAGCGGCAAGAAATATTACTGGAAAGTCACCGGCTACAACGAAAAAGATAATATCACAGGTGAAAGCGCCGTAAAAAGTTTTATGATAAAGTAATCCCGATTCGCATTCAATGACGAAGAGGTGGCCGGAAGGACCGTTATTTATAGGCGCCGGGCTGCCGGCGCCGATTTAAAGAGATGAAAATTAAAGGAGTAACTCTGCTTTGGAATACCTCGGCGGTAGAAACTCCTGAGGTATTCATTACCTCTTGCCGGATGATGGAGCGCCTTGAATACTGTAGAAAACTTTTCTGCCCGGGTATTTTGCAGCCTCGCCCAATTCTTCTTCAATGCGGAGCAGTTGATTATATTTGGCCAGTCTTTCCGAACGGGAAACCGAGCCGCTTTTAATCTGACCGCAATTTGCGGCGACCGTCAAATCGGCCATGAAGGTGTCTTCCGTTTCACCGGAGCGATGCGATACGATGCAGGCGTAACCTGCTTCTTTCGCGCGTTTGATTGTCTGAAGCGTTTCTGTCAAAGTTCCGATCTGATTTAATTTGATGAGAATGGAATTTGCCACACCGAGAGCAATGCCTTTTTCAAGGCGCCTGATATTGGTGACAAAAAGGTCATCGCCGACAATCTGGATTTTACCGCCCAGTTCATCGGTTAAATATTTCCATCCCGTCCAGTCATCCTCCGCCAAACCGTCTTCAATGGAGATAATCGGATATTTTCGAACCAGGTCGGCATAAAAACCGACCATATCCTCGACCGATTTCTGAGGTTTCTTTTCCGCGGACAAAATATATTTCCCCCTGGAAAAAAATGAACTGGCGGCGGCATCAAGGGCAATCATGATGTCTTGTCCCGGGCGATAGTTTGCTTTTTCAATGGCCGTCATAATGAGTGACAACGCTTCTTCATTTGATTGTAAATTGGGAGCAAAACCGCCCTCGTCGCCGACGGACGTATTGTAGCCTTTGCCATGGAGCACCGCTTTTAAAGCATAAAATACTTCCGAGTTCATGCGAATGCCTTCTTTGAAATCAGGCGCGCCCACGGGCATGATCATAAACTCCTGAATGTCAACATTGTTGTCGGCGTGCTGTCCGCCGTTTAAAATATTTGATTGAGGAACCGGCAGATCCCGGGCATTGACGCCTCCTAAATATCTGTAAAGGGGCAGGCCGGATATTTCTGCCGCTGCTTTGGAACAGGCAAGAGAAACAGCAAGAATCGCATTGGCGCCGAGCTTTCTTTTATTGGCTGTTCCGTCGAGCTCGATCATGACCGAGTCGATTTCCTGCTGGCGGCGGCAATCCCTGCCGATTATTTCCGGGCCGATTTTATGAATAATGTTTTTTACGGCATTTTCGACACCCCAGCCGTTGTATCTTTTTTTATTGCCGTCGCGCAATTCGAGCATTTCATGTTCGCCGGTGGATGCACCGGAAGGCACAGAAGCTCTTCCCCGGATTCCCGAAATGGTTGTGACCTCGGCTTCAACTGTTGGTTTTCCTCGGGAATCAAGGATTTCCCAGGCGTGTATTTTTATGATCTCAGGCATAAAAACCTCCTTATTCTGGAAAGGCTAATGCTGCTATTTAAGAAAGAAACTACGACTCATAAAGTTACCTGGACAGGCGGAAAACAACATTACCGGAAATTGAAGATTGTTTTAAGGTTGGTTAACTCTTTGCAAATAAGCTATTAACTGGTAGTCCCACAGGGAGTTGAACCCTGGTTTCCGGCGTGAGAGGCCAGCGTCCTAACCACTAGACGATGGGACCATTTTGACGGGAAGGCCCTGTTTCTGATTTCTCCGGTCAGGTCATTTTCCTTCTCGTTTGAGGGTTGAGTATCTATTTAATCAGCCTGCAAAAGTCAAGTAAAATTGGAATGGCCTTGAATACCTGTTCATCTGATTCACGGAGAAATTTAAGCGCGTGATTCAATACAGGTTATCGCAGTATTAATTTTTTTTATCACGCGATCCTTTCCCAGAGTGACCATGACCTCGTCAATGCCGGGGCTGACTGTTTTTCCGGTCAGCGCCACTCTCAGCGGCTGTGCGATTATCTTGAACTTTATGTTTCTGGTCTGGGTGAAGTTTATTAAAAATTCTTCCAGGCCTTTTTTACTGAAATCCTGTACGGAGACAATCGATTCTACCAGCGCCTTCAGATGAGGAGCGACATCGGCCGTCAGGAATTTCCGGGCCGCCTGCTCGTCATATTTAATCTCGTCGGTAAAATAGAAATCGGCCGCACCGGCCAGTTCCACCAGCGCGCGGTCGCCTGTTTCATGGCCATAGCGGTCGTTGACCGACTTGAAGTGATCCACGTCCAACATCGCCACGACGAAAGTCGAACCGCCACGAGACACGCGCAGGACCTCCTGCTTGATCATTTCCATCAAGGCGCGCCGATTCAAAAGGCCGGTCAGGGGATCGCGATTGGAGGTTTCCTGCAATGCGGAGTTCAGGTCCCGCATCATGTTCTGGTAATGGTCCGAGATGCGCG
>JAJFTS010000223.1 GCA_021372815.1 Deltaproteobacteria bacterium
TGCAGCGAAGGGTGTCGCCTTGGCTCAAATGATGCTTGGTCAGATGTATTTTAAAGGCGAAGGCGTCTCTCAAAATTATGTCCAAGCATATAAGTGGTTTTATATTGCCGCAGAAACAGGTGATCCTCTTGCACAGAAAGCGCTTAAAATAACAGCAAAATGTATGACGCAACATCAAATAGTAGAAGCGATAAGACTGGCTAAAGAAGAGAAGATCACGAAAAAATAATATTTGACTCAATCAGGTGAAACTTTATGCATTACACGATGTTTAACACACCTGTTATAAAATCGTTGTTGCGGGGTATTTCATTGGTTCTTCTAAAAATTCTCGGCTGGAAAACATCAGGGAACCTGCCCCGGGAAATAAAATATGTTCTTATCGTCGCGCCGCATACATCCAACTGGGATTTATTCTATGGAATTATTCTGGCATTTGCCCTGAAACTCGATGCCCGCTACATCGCCAAAAAAGAATTGTTCCGCGGGCCTTCTTCTCCATTAATGACATGGTCGGGAGCCATTCCGGTGGACAGGTCATCGTCCCACCATATCGTTGATCAGATGGTATCTGTACTCAAAGAACATGAAAATTTTGTTCTTGCCCTGGCTCCCGAAGGCACCCGTCACAGAAAGGATTACTGGAAATCCGGGTTTTATCATATCGCTCTGAATGCCCATGTTCCCATCCTGCTGGCGTTTATCGATTATGCAAGTAAAACCGGCGGAGCAGGTCCGCTAATATACCCGACCGGTGATCTGGAGCAGGATATGAGTGTAATTCGCAATTTTTATCTAACCATCAAAGGCAGACATCCGGAGAATACAAGTCCGGTAATGATACGTTTAAAAAAATGAAAATATCAGTTCGCCATCAGGCCGTCGAAATTTTAAATAAGGTAAGCGCAAGCGATGCTTTCGCCAGTCCGCTGATCAATGATTGCCTGGACAAAAACGCTTTGTCGGGAACGCCCGACGGGCGTCTGCTGACCCATCTGGTTTATGGGGTACTGCGTTTCCGCGGACATCTGGACTGGATATTGACAAAGCTTTGCCGCGGCAATTTTGAAAAGTTGGAGGAAGGCATAAAAAATGTTTTGCGCCTCGGGATCTATCAGCTCAAATTCAGCGAACGACTGCCGGATTTTGCTGTCGTCAATGAAGCCGTCAAGATTGCCAAAATAGTAAGGCCGGACAAAAGCGCACTGGTCAACGCCGTATTAAGGAACTATCTGCGCCACGGGGACAAAATTCAATTCCCTTCTGAAGAAAAAAATCCGGCTCAATATCTGGCGACTTTTTATTCACATCCGCTCTGGCTTGTCAAAAAATGGATTAAATTGTTCGGTTACGAAGAAACAAAGGCTTTGTGTTCGGCCGACAATGAATTGCCGCCGCTGACTTTGCGCGTCAATACCCTGAAAATATCCCGTGATGAAATGATGCAGAAACTTGCCTCTGACGGATTCGCGCCTGAAGCGACAAGATTTTCTTGCGATGGAATTATACTGAATGCGGCGGCTGTCCCGATTCAGAAAACAGAATTTTTTGAAAATGGTTTTCTGCGCATTCAGGATGAAGCAGCGCAGCTTGTTTCCTGCCTGATTAAACCGGAAGGCGACGATACGGTACTTGACGCCTGTGCGGGCGCGGGTGGCAAGGCCACACATCTGGCGACAATTTTCAAAAACAAAGGGCGCATTGTCGCTCTTGACCGCAGCCCGGAAAGGATTGCCGAACTCAGACAGGAAACAACGCGTCTGGGAATAAAAATAATTGAAGCCGACACTGTTGATTTAAGCGCTGATCTGCCGGATTCACTAAAAGAGAAGTTCGATCATGTTCTGGTGGACGCGCCCTGCTCCGGTCTGGGAACATTGCGCCGCAATCCGGAAATCAAATGGCGCATAACTCAAAAAGATGTGCATGATTTTGCCGCTGCTCAAAAAGCGATTCTGCAAAATGCTTCCTCCGCTGTCAAAAAAGGCGGCTGTTTAATCTACTGCACCTGTTCGCTTCTGCCTGAAGAAAACGAAAATATTATTGACGACTTCTTAAAAAGAAATTCCAACTTTTCATTATGTCCTCCGCCCGCTTCGATCAACCGCCAACTGATCGACAACCGCAGGTTTTTTCATACTTTTCCGCATAAACACAATATGGACGGTTTCTTCGGGGCAATCCTAAAAAGCAAATAATATCTAAATCTTACCTATCTAATTTAAGTTGACGTTTTGAGTCAAATAATGTTATGAGCCAAGCAATTTTTAAGGGAGAATATTTATGTTCGTAAAGCAAATGCAGGTCAGTTCCATGGCCGTCTTCGCCTATCTCGTCGGCGACCCGATTACGGGAGACGGTCTGGTTATCGATCCGGCGGACAACATTAAAGGAATTATCGCCGAGGCGCAGAAGAACAATTTACGGATTAATTATATTGTAAATACCCACGGCCATGTCGATCATATCAGCGGCAACACGGAAATGCAGAAAGAAACCGGCGCTAAAATTATTGTTCATCAGGATGACGCTGTTATGCTGACCTCCACGCCGGCCATGATTTTAAGGATGTTCGGCGCAAAGGCATCTCCTCCCGCCGATATTCTGGTAAAAGACGGCGATGTCATTTCCGTGGGCAACGTTGAACTCAAGGTTATCCATACGCCGGGTCACTCTCCGGGCGGCATTTGTTTATATACACCCGGTTATGTCTTTACTGGAGATACTCTTTTTGTGGAAGCTGTGGGCAGAACGGATCTGCCGGGCGGGTCATGGCAGGCCTTGTACAAAGCCGTAACAGAAAAACTTTTCATCCTGCCCGACGACACCAAAGTGATGCCCGGACATAATTACGGCAGCGCACCGACTTCCACCATCGGCCACGAAAAAAAATATAATCCATTTTTCAAATAAAAGGAGCGCAGATTTATGAAAAAAAGCATCCAGAAAACAGATTTTAAAGGACTGAATTTCATCGGCCGGGGAAAAGTTCGTGATATTTATTCCGTGAAAGATTATCTGCTCATCGTGACCACCGACCGCATTTCGGCGTTCGACGTCATCATGTCCGATCCCGTTCCCGGCAAGGGCATCATCCTGAATCAGATGTCCGCCTTCTGGTTTGAAAAAATGAAGGATATTATCGGCAATCATATTGTTTCCATCAATCCCGCCGAATTTCCGGAAGAATGCGCTCCCTACCGTGAAAGCCTAGAAGGCAGGAGCATGCTGGTGAAAAAAGCCACGCCGCTGCCCGTTGAATGTATTGTCCGCGGATATCTGAGCGGTTCCGGCTGGAAAGACTATCAGAAAAATAAAACTGTTTCCGGCATCAAATTGCCGGATGGACTGAAAGATTCATCCAAACTGCCCGAAGCCATTTTTACGCCGACGACCAAAGCTCCGGAAGGAGAACACGATTCGCCGATCAACAGAAGGGAAATGGAAGATCTCATCGGCGCCGAACTAACCGACAAAGTTATAAAAATTTCTCTCGCTGTCTATAAGAGGGCTGCGGCAATAGCTCTCAAAGCCGGCATAATCATTGCCGACACGAAAATGGAATTCGGTCTGATGGGTAAAGAATTAATCCTGATTGACGAATTGCTGACACCGGATTCTTCCCGTTTCTGGCCTGCCGACGATTATCAGGAAGGCCGGGTGCAAAAAAGTTTTGACAAACAATTTTTGCGTGACTATCTTCTTTCCATAAACTGGAATCAGAAACCGCCCGCACCGGCGTTGCCTGCGGAAATTATAGAAAACACAAGGAAAAAATACGAAGAAGCATTGAGGCGTCTTGT
>JAJFTS010000232.1 GCA_021372815.1 Deltaproteobacteria bacterium
TGAACTGGAAGTAAAAGATTATATCGCAACGGTAACCATGGCCAGAGAAAAAGGCTTAAATGCCCTGAGTCTGGAATTCGCCGCGGAGATCGCCGATGTTTTTAAAACCCTGGGAACGATGGATGAGGTGAGGGTTATTATTCTGCAAAGCAAGGCCAGAATTTTCTGCTCCGGCCTTGATCTGAAAAGTGCCGTTGGCGGTTTTGACGGTACGGCCAAAGGAACTTTCAATATTATTAAAAAAGCACAGCCGTTGTTTGATTGCTGTAATTCAATTGAAGAATGCTCCAAGCCGGTCATTGCGGCCGTACACAGTAAATGCATCGGCGGCGGACTTGATATAATTTCTGCCTGTGATATCCGCCTCTGCACTGAAGATGCGATGTTCTGTCTTAAAGAAGCCAACATAGGATTGGTTGCCGATATGGGCGTGCTCCAGCGGCTTCCTCCGATCGTTGGCCAGGGATATGCCAGAGAAATGGCCTATACGGCGGGTAATTATTCCGCCCGGCAGGCGGAGAAGATGGGATTAGTCAATAATGTTTACGCTGATCAGAACGCTCTTTACGAAGCCGCCCGGCAACTGGCCGTGCAGATAGCCGCGAATGCTCCCCTGGCCGTCGGCTGCACCAAAGAGGTTCTCAACTTCAGCCGCTATGTCAACGTCAGCGAAGGAATGGCTCTGGCGATCCAGAAAAATATGTTCCTGTTGTCGACAAAAGATTTGCAGGAAGCCGTTGTTGCTTTCCTGGAGAAAAGAGCGCCTGATTTTAAGGGACAGTAAACATTCTAAAACGCTTTATTCTGCTTACTGGTTTGAAAATATTAAAAAAAAGAGGCGCATTCGTGAAGAATGCGCCTCTAAAGTTTTAACTTTCCGTGATCTGAAATCCAATAATCAGAAATGTTTCCCCTTAATTGGTGTACATGCTTTCGATGTCGTTTTTAAATTTCTCGAAGACGATTCTGCGTTTCAGTTTCAGGGTGGGTGTCAGTTCTCCTGACTCGACGATGAAAGATTTATCCAGCAATTTGTAGTACTTGATCTGTTCGTAACGGGGCAGCGTTTCATTGACTTCATCCACCTGCTTCTTGATTAATTCCTTGATCTTATCATTCTCGATCAGTTCTTTATCGGAGCATTCCGGTATGCCGTTGTGTTTGGCGAAACGGTGAAGTTCATGAAAATCGGGAACAATCAGCGCTGTCAGATATTTTCTGGCGTCGCCGATGAGGCATGTCTGATCGATATAAGGCTTGGCGATAACGGCCAGTTCAATGGGATGAGGAGCTACATTCTTGCCGCCCGAAGTGACAAACAGTTCTTTCTTACGGTCGGTAATCCGCAAAAATCCGTCACTGTCAAATTCACCGATGTCACCGGTTTTGAACCACCCGTCGTCGGTGAACGCCTCTTTTGTCGCATCCGGCAAGTTCCAGTATCCTTTGAAGACCTGAGGGCCTTTAACAAGAATTTCGCCGTCCTCGGCTATTTTTTCCTCTGTCCACATGACCGGTCTGCCGACGGTGCCAGGTTTGATCTGCAGTTTATGCGCGACGGTATTGTAAGCCAGAGAAAGGCTCAGAGAACGGATGGGATTGGTATAGGGTGATAATCCCAGCGCCTGTTTGGTAACCATCAGATCAACCGTCAAATCCACCATCTTTTTATCAAACCAGCCGGCCTTGCTGATATCGAAACTGCTGGCGAATTCCGGTTCGTTAAAATTGATGACCGGCGAGGTCTCCGTCAGGCCGTAACCTTCGCTCAGTTGAATGCCCAGCGAACGAATAAATACGCAAACGTCCTTGGAGAGCTTGCCGCCGCCGGATATACCCAAGACGACGTGATCCAAACCGGCCGTCTTTTTAATTTTATTGAAAACCAGAACATTGGCGGCCGCGAATTGAAGCAGGTCGAGTTGTCCCATTCTTGTCGCGTTTGCCATGGCGTCGGAGTATTTCTCGCCCAGTTTCATGGCCCAGTTAAAAATAGATTGGGTTGTCTCGTTCTGCCGGGAGACAATAGATTTTGTCGTGTCGTAAATTTTTTCCCATAAGCGGGGAATGCTGACCACGACATTGGGTCTGATTTCCTGAAGATTCTTTGGTATTTTTTCAAAACTTTCGGCGAAAACGAGAATACCCCCCTGTTGAAGCGCACCCACATGATAATCGCTTGTTCTGCCGAAGACGTGACACATGGGCAGATGGACAAGGAAGGTCAGATGGAGACCCAGTTCCCGCTGATGGCGCACTAATGTGGAATTGGAAGCCTGATGAAGATTGGCTATCCAGTTTTTCTGGGTCAGAATGGCTCCTTTCTGCTTGCCCGTGGTTCCCGACGTATAAATGATCGAGGCGACGTCGTCGGGTGTGACACTGTTGATGTTTTTTTCCACCTCTTCGTCGCTTATTTTTCCTTTGCCTAAAGCAATGACTTCATCGAAAGTATAAACGCCTTCCGGTTTTGCGCCGTTCCAGGAGCACATGACAATGATCTTTTCAATGACAACGCCCTGAGCTTTTGCCTTGATAGCCATTTCCGCCCTAACTTGATTGGAGGCGATGACAATAGTGGAACCGCTGTCCGAGGTCATATATCCCAATTCTTCCACGGTTAACGTTGGATAAAGGGGAACGCCTACGGCACCGCAGGCCTGAATAGCCTGATCGGCAATGATCCATCTCGGTCTGCTTTCGGAAAAGATGACGATCCGGTCGCCTTTTTTTAATCCCAGGACCATTAAACCCTTGGCCAAACCTATAGCTTCGTCACGGGTTTCTTTCCATGTTCGTGAATGCCATTCGCTGCTCGGGTTGCCATTCTTGTCTAACTTAGCACGAAGAAGTTCAACCTGGTCTCCATATCGCAATGCCTGATTGTGAAATATGCCGCATAAAGTATCCGTCCTGTAAGCCATAACTACATTCTCCCCCTTAGATAATTTATATTAACTATCATGAGTCAATGAATAGTTTTTCTTCTTTTGATTGTTTTTAAACTTGCAGCGCGTATTCATACGCCCTTTTTGCTAAAAAAATCAAGTTCAAATTTGCTGATTTTAAGGAATATCAGGATCAGAAACTCTTTTCTTATAGAGAAAGCGCTCTAAAAACCGATTGTATGCCGTCCAGTCGGAATCATTATCGGGGGAGTCGTTCATGAAGGTTTGGAAAGCATTGAATTTGGCATCCAGATCATCAATATAATGAACAACCAGGGCTTCCAGTGTTTTCGGACGTTTGGGAGAACCGAATTCGAATTCTCCGTGATGACTCAATATAATATGCCGTAATTCCAGAGCCAGTTGCTGGGGAAAGTTTTCGATTGCGGCTATCTTTTGATTGATCATTTCCACGCCCATCACAATATGGCCGATTAATCTTCCTTCATCACTGTAATCAATGATGTTGTTGTAGGAGAATTCGTAAATTTTACCGATGTCATGGAGAATGCCTCCCGTAATAAGCATATCTTTGTCGAGAACGGAATAATGACCGGAAACTTTGTCCAGCAGGCGCACGACGGAAAGCGTGTGCTCTAGAAGCCCTCCCAGATAAATATGATGAAATCCTTTGGCCGCGGGAGCTCTCTGAAACAGAGAAACGGTTTCTTCGTTCTGAAAAAAAGCGTCAAGCAAAGCTTTTAGAAATTTATCATTAATTTTTTCAATGTAACCAAGTAACTCACCGAACATTTTCCGGACATCGCCTTTTACAGCGGGCAGGTAATCGGCCGGTTCGACTTCCTCCCAGAGTATTTTTTTTAAATTGATGATGGATATTTGAATTGAATTTTTATAGTTGGCGGCTCTTCCTTCTATGAAGATAATATCGCCTTTTTTAAAAAGCTTGTCCAGCTCGATGGCGTTTTCCCAAACCTTGCTTTCGATTTCACCGGTTCTGTCTCTAAGTTTTACGGTAAGGTAAGGAGAGCCTTTTTGCGAGAAAGCCATGTTTTTTTCAGCGACCAGAAAAGAGGACGCGACCTTATCCCCCTGCCTGATGTTTTTTAAATAAATTTCTTTGGTCATTAAATTATTACCCGCCTTTCCTGAGAATAAATATTCATTTTTCCGTGCCGGACATAACCGATCAGCAAAATATTCGCCCGGCGCGACAATTCGATGGCATTTGCCGTGGGCGCGGAATGCGAGATGATCGCCGGGATGCCCATGTTCCATACTTTGTAAACAATTTCGGAGGAGATTCTTCCCGTGGTTAAAATGATTGCTTTACGGAGGTTGATTTTCTGCAGGAGGGAGTATCCACCCAGCATATCGATTGTGTTATGACGTCCGATATCTTCGCGCAAAGCGACAATTTTATTTCTTACGGCCAAAGCCGAGCAATGGGTGCCGCCTGTTTGATTATGCAGCGCAGACCCGTTCAAAAGGTCATCCATGAGTTTCAGGGCCACGCCTGTTTTAACATGAAAATCACCGGGAACATTCAGCGGCACAAGCGAATCAATATTGGTTTTGCCGCGTGCGCCGCTGGAAGCGATATTTTTTATGGATAATTCGGAAAAATATTTTTTGTTTTTCAAGATAACGTTTGCCGTATTTTTTTTAATCCTAATGTTTTCAATATCGCTGCTCCGGGAAATAATTTTTTCCGATCTTAAAAATCCTGCGGCCAGTTCTTCCAGATGAATACCGGCGCAGGCAATTTGAGCCAACAGTTGGCCATTAACATTGACCATAAAGGGTATTTCCTGAATCACTATAGATGTTGAAGCGGTAATGGCAATGACATTGCCGGAAAAAATTTTTAATGTCTTTATCGTCCGGGCGAAATGGTTCATGTTGTTTTCCTTAAAACGCGGTGGTCGCCGACACGTACAGTAAGTTTGTTCATATCGAAATATTCCATTAAAGGAATGATATACTTCCGGGAAAGGCCGGTCAGCTCTTTGAAGCTTGCCGGTGTTGCTTTGCCGTCCTTGATCAGCATTTTC
>JAJFTS010000244.1 GCA_021372815.1 Deltaproteobacteria bacterium
CTGCTGTAGCACCGGCTATGGTCGTTACGAAATTCCCTTCGCCCGGATTAACATGAGCGAGATATCCTGCCACGGACTGGGCGCCTTCTGGGTGGATCGGAGTATCCGGACAATTATCGATATCGGAGGACAGGACTGCAAAATCATCCTGATTGATGCGGACGGCAATGTCCGCGATTTTATTATGAACGACAAATGCGCGGCGGGTACGGGAAGATCATTGGAGATGCTGGCCAAAACAATCGGCGTCGACTTTGAGAACCTGGGGGATTTGGCTGTCAAATCGAAGAAGCCGATCAGTATCACCAACAAGTGCAGCATCTTCATGGAACTGGAGGTTGTCAATCATCTCTACGCAAGAAAGAAACTCAAACACATCGCCTGCGGAATTGTTGATGCCGTAGCCAAAAGAGTAGCATCACTGGCCAAGATTATAGATATCGAAGACAACCTTTGCATCACGGGTGGAGTATCCAAGAACTCCGGCGTAGTCAGGCAGTTATCCTGCCATATGAACTCTTCATTTAAACCTCTTCCCGTTGATCCCCAGCTCATCGGAGCAATGGGTGCCGCAGTATACGCCATGCGGGCGCTGGATGCAGAGGAGAAAACATGATTACGGCCGGCGTTGATGTGGGAACTCGTTTCATTAAGGTTTGCCTGACGGACGGCGAGAGTTTGCGGGGATCCGCCTGCGCGGAGATGGGGCCTCATTTTGATGCAATTATTCGTTCTCTTTTAAAGGAAGCAAGAGTTCAGGCACAGGTGGGAAGATGGAGCATAGAAAAGATTATTGCCACCGGCTTCGGAGGTCATTTAGTGAAGAAAGCCGCCTTTACGTTGGGAGAAGCCGCCTGCACCGCAAAAACAGCCATCTTTTTTAACCGCGACATTCGAACCGTTGTCGATCTGGGGGGACTTTTTATCACCGTTTCCACCATTGATAGAAACGGTTTTCTGGAGACAACCCATGTCAATGAAAGATGCGCCGCCGGCAGCGGCAAGTTTCTGGAAATGGTGACCGAAGCGGTAGGCGTTCCTTTTGATAGGATTCCCTCCTGCGCTTCACAGTCCATCCAGCCCTGTTCTTTTTCCAGCAACTGCGCCGTCTTTGCCGAAAGCAAGATCATTTCGCAGGTTCACTCCGGCATGAAGTCGGACGATGTCCTGGCTGGCGTTATCACAGCCATAGCCTCCAAGGCCGCGTCCCTCATAGACGGCGCCGGGGCAAAAGACACTATTGCTCTGATCGGCGGATTAGCGAAGATTTCTGCAGTAAGAGAAATGTTAGCCAGTCTCACCGGCAGAAAAATGGTGGTGCTGCCCATCGACGGCCAATTGGCCGCAGCATTTGGCGCCGCTCTTATCGCTCAAGGTAAATTGATGCAGAAAAGGCAAAGCACATCTTTGACAGGAGAGGTTGCCTGATGGAAACGGCGGATCGCGCCCCCTTCAATAAGAGAAAAGGGTATGCCCACCGGCCTGCCTTAAAATATATTTATTCGGAGTAGATTATGCGTAATGTATATATAGTTGCGGCCCATACGATCAAGTTTGGCAAGTATCTGGAAAAGACAATATCCGATTTGTCGGCTCTGACGATTATACCCTGTCTGAAAGAGGCTGCTCTGGACAAGAAGGATATTCAGGCGCTCTGGTTTTCCAATTCCGCCTGGGGCGAATATAAAAGGCAGGTCTGTATACGCGGTCAGGTGGCTCTCCGGCCTCTGGGGATCGATGCCATTCCGATCACAAATCTGGAAAACGCCTGTGCCGGCGGTTCTACGGCGTTCCATCATGCCTGGATGGGCGTAGCCAGCGGCATGTATGACGTTACCATGGCGCTGGGGGTGGAAAAGATATACGACAGGAATCAGGCCCTCGTTTTTTCCGGTTTTCTGACCGGGTTGGATGTGGGCAACTTCGGGAAGACACTGGATAGTATGAGCGATGTTGCCTTAAGCGATGATGAAAAGAAGGCGATGGCGACCCATATCGAAAAATACAAGGGTTTGGCAAAGAAAGGCGCCGGCAAGGGCAAAAAGAAGTCCTTCAAAGACAAGTTCATGGATCAGCGGGACGCTTTGGTTGTAGCTATTCGGATCGGTGAGACCATGGGTTACGACATGCTCAAGAAACTGCGGAAGTTAGGCAGCGGCGACCATTCTCCCTTTATGGATGTTTACGGATATGAGGCGCGCCAGCACATGAAGAAGTTCGGCACCACCATCGAACAACTGGCTGTGATCGCCTCCAAGAATCATTTTCATTCATCTTTGAATCCCAATGCTCAATATCAATTTTTAGTATCGACGGAGCAGGTCCTGGCGGACCGTCTGGTCACCTGGCCGCTGACCCGTTCCATGTGCGCTCCCGTGGGTGACGGCGCCGCCTCGGCGATTCTTTGCGATGAAGCGACGGTAAGGCGTTTGGGGCTGACTGCCCAGGCAGTTAAGGTCAGGGCATCGATTCTGGGTTCCGGCATGGCCAGGAATCGCGACGGGATCGATATCGGCGAACGGTTGAGCCGCCTGGCCTATGAAAAGGCCGGCGTGGGACCTGCCGAGATAGCTTTTGCCGAAGTCCATGACGCTACCGCTTACGGGGAACTCCATCAGTGCGAGTCCCTGGGATTCTGCCGTTTGGGTGAAGGCGGAAGGTACGCTGAAAGCGGAGCAACGAAACTGGGCGGGAAAAAACCGGTTAATCCCAGCGGCGGCCTGGAATCACGCGGTCATCCCATCGGGGCGTCCGGTCTGGCGCAGATCCATGAATTGGTGACCCAACTCAGAGGAACAGCAGGGGCAAGACAGGTGTCCGGGGCGAAGATCGCACTGGCCGAAAACGGCGGAGGCGCTCTGGGTGTGGAAGAGGCGGCCATGTGTATTCATATTCTGGAAGCGCCCTCAGGGACGACTTCGTAAAAAGCCCGGATGTTGCGTTGCGCCGCACCCTTTGTCACTGCGGCGTCCGTTAAAAAGTACGCCTCATTCTTCAGGCCTTACGCACCTGGCCTGCGGAGCTTTTTACAAAGTCGTGCAAATGATTTGTTGTCCGACTTTTCACGAGGTCATCTAAATTAAAGCGCAGAGAATTAAGGAGAGAAGCAGTGAACAGAAATTTGAGGAAGATCGAATTGGGGATAAACATCTTAAAATCGATCTGCATATTTTCCGCGAATGAAATTATAAGGGGCACCTTCCTGAAGAATATTTCCGGCGTTCCCAAAGCGGAGATCATCGAAGAGATGTCCTGGGGAGAATTACTGGAGGAAAAGGCGGCCCGGTATAAGGATAACGTTTTTCTCATGTTTGAAGATAGAAATTTTACTTATCGTCAGATGAACGAGAATGCCAACCGGATAGCCAATTACTTTCTGTCTTTAGGCGCCACTCAGGGTAAAGGGGCGGCCATTCTGATGGATAACTCGCCGCGTTTTCTCGATATCTTCATCGGCATTCAGAAGATCGGCATGTACGCCGTTCCTGTCAATACGTCGTTGAAGGGAGACAGTCTCCTTTACATTCTCAACCATTGCGACGCCGAATATATGGTCATCGACGAAGCCCATCTGGATACACTGCGAAAAGTCGCCGACCGGCTGGAAAAGATAAAGACCGTCATCGTCAATCCATCCCCGGTTCCGTCAGGGAATTATCCGAAGGGTTACCTTGTCCTTGATGATGCCTGTAAAAGCCCGTCTGTCAATCCGGGAATAGGGTACAGAAAGGACGATATATGTTTCATTACTTATACCTCCGGGACAACCGGGCTTCCCAAGGGTGTCGTCTACCGTTACCGGAAATCGTCGGTAAAGCTGCTTTCTCTGGTGGCCGTAATGCTCTTCAGAAAAAGCGACGTCCTCTATACGGGCATGCCCCTCTTTCACGGCAATGCTCTTTTTGTGACAGTGACGAGCGCTCTTCATTTGGGAGCCAAAGTCGCTCTGTCCAGAAAATTTTCAGCCAGCCGCTTCTGGGATGACATCAGAAAATACAATGTCACCTCTTTCAATACTATCGGCGCCATGATCCCTATCCTGATGAAGCAGCCGGAAAATCCTGCCGACCGGCAGCACAATGTCCGGTTTATCATCTCCGCTGCCTGTCCCGCCGATCTCTGGGAGAAGTTCGAAACACGCTTCGGCCTCACCATCTATGAGACCTACGGCGCCGTTGACGGAGGCGGCAAGACCATTCTCAATCTGGGCAATGCTCCTGTGGGTTCCATCGGCAAACCGCCGATGAAGGTCAAATACCGCCTGGTGGATGCCAACATGAATGACGTTCCCGAAGGCACTCCCGGCGAGCTGGTTTTCCCTGTCTCCAAAAAGAAAAGCACTTCTTCCGTCGAGTACTATAAAAATGAAAAAGCCTCCGCGGAAAAAATGAGCGGCGGCTATATCTTTACCGGTGATCTGATCAGGCGCGACGCCCAGGGCTATCTCTATTTCATCGGCAGAAATACCGAATCGATGCGTATTAAAGGTGAAAACGTTTCGGCCTTTGAAGTGGAACAGGCGATCCAGAAGCACACAAACGTTTTAGAGGCCGCCGTATACGCTGTTCCTTCGGAACTGGCTGAAGACGACATCATGGCCTCCATCACTCTGGTGGAAGGCGCAACCCTGAAAGAAACCGATTTGATCGAGTACCTGAAGGAAAACCTTCCCAAGTTTGCCGTTCCCCGATATGTGAAGATTGTTGCGGAATTGCCCAAAACCGAAACCCACCGGGTCAGGAAAAAGGAATTGGAAGCGCTGAAGGTTGTTGCCGGCACCTGGGATGAAAACAAAAAGGCCTATGTATGACGACTTCGTTATGCATAAAATTAATGCATCAATAATTATTTCCATACAAGGATGGTCAGATTATGAAAAAAATCAGTAATGATCTCTGGAAGAAAATGTTTTTCCTTGGTTCTCTCTGGAATTTAGGCATCGGACTCATCGGTCTTTGCTTTTATGATTTGGCCATTACGATGCTTTTTGGAGCTCAGGCGGTAACGGATAATCTCCTGGCCTTGATCTTTTTCAGGTTCTTCATGATTGCCGTGATTCTCTTCGGTATCGGATACTATATTGTCTCGCGCGATCTTCTGGCCAACCGGGCAGTTATCTGGCTGGGACTTGCAGCCAAACTGATCATCTTTTTCACCTTTGTCTATTACTATGCATTGGGGCAAGCCACGTGGTTTTCCGTCTTCGGCTGTTCGGGCGATTTTGCCTTTTCTGTCTTGTTCATTATTTTCCTTTATCAGACAAAGGATGGGATTTACTAAAAATTTCAAAGAAAACGAAAGAGGTCGACTATGACAAAAAAAACGACAGACAATCTTTCCCCTCTTTATACCTATCAGGAGGGAATGGAATGGAATCCCGTGGAAAAGGTGATCATGGAGCGGCGTTCCATCCGGAATTTTAAGAAGAAGGAAGTCCCCGACAACCTGATCAAAAGAGTTCTTGAGGCCGGAAGATTTGCCCCTACGGCGGGAAATACTCAACCCTGGAAGTTCATCGTCATCAAGGATCAGGCTCTGATTGCCGAAATGGAACGGGCTACTGTCCAGCTTAGTAAATTACTCATGTGGTTCGTAGACTATAATCGCAACGCCTTCCGGCGCGTCTTTCTTGCTCCTTATACAAAATTTATGACCCGTTTAATGCCGAACAAACTTCATCCCATCCCTTTCAACCTTCTCCAGCAGATAGCGGCGGGGAAAACGGCTGCTTACTACAATGCTCCCGTCATGATCCTGCTCTTGATCGATAAGCGCGGCATAGGGAATCCGGTTCTGGATGTCGGAATCTGCGGTCAAAACATGGTTCTGGCCGCTCACAGTCTGGGGCTGGGAAGCTGCTGGATCGGAATGATTACAGTGCTGATGATGAATCCCTTTTGGCGGAAAAAGTTAGGTGTCCAGTCTCCCTATGAACTCACCGATTGCCTTGTGCTGGGTTGGCCCAAAGGCGACTACGACGGAGAGGTGGAAAGAGAAGTGCAGTTGGTCGAATGGATCGGCGCCGACGGTGTAAAAAGAATCGAAAGGCTGGGGGTGTAATATGGTGAATCTGTCGTTGGGCAAAAAGGGGAAGATACCCGATTATTTCAAATCCAGTCAGATGAATTACGGCATTGTTGCCTTTGATTCCAAATTATGCACAGGCTGCGGCATCTGTGTTTCCATCTGCCCGGCCCGGGGATTAACGCTTACAAAAAGAACGGACGAACCCCAAAAGAAAATTCCTGCGCTGATCGAGACCGCACCGGGGATATCGCTGTGCATGGCCTGCGGGGATTGCTCGGCGGCCTGTCCGGAAGCTGCCATCAGCATCAAACGGGGGTTCAATGCCGGATTCTTTTTCCGCAAGCTTTCCCAGAAACATGATTTGACCGGGCCGAAGAAATATTAACGATGAGAGAAGGAGCATACAATTGAAGATCAATCCGGAGCCTTTCGAATACCTGAAGTGGAGCGCCAATTTCCTGAAGTTGGGATACTGTCTGACGGCCCTTCCGCGTTTTGCTTACTGGGGTATGCGACTCACCCGGCCTTTCTATGTAAAAGGAGAGAACTTTCTTAACCGCAAGATACGCTGGTCTCTTCTGACGTTGGGCGGCGGTGTCCTGCCGCCGGAAGAACTAAAGGCCTATCGTTACGGAATGAAAACTTTTATCGACAATATAGAAAACGCCCTGAAGGCAAATACAAGCGGCAAGCCCGTTGTCTGGGTGGAATGGATTCTGTCTTCCGAGATCGTGGGAGCATTTGACGCCATGCCCTTCAATCCTGAAACGCTCAATCTCTTCGGCAACATGTCCGGACAGGACGTGCCGCCCATGCTCATCGAGGAAGCGGAAAACCGGGGATTTGCGACCGAATACTGCTCCGCCATCAAACTTACGGCGGGAGCCTATATGCTGGAGCAAAGTCCGCAGCCTGCGGCGATCATATCCGGATCGCATCCCTGCGATACTAATGTTTCCGCTTATCAGAGCATTGCCCATCTTACCGGCGCCCCGGTCTTTTATTTCGATGCTCCCTACTGGCGGGATGAGGATTCCTTTAACTATTACGAAAAAAGCATGTGGAATCTGATTTCGTTTCTGGAGAAAAACCTTCATCAGAAGATGAATTGGGACAAGCTCAAGCAGATCGTGGATAATGAAAACAAATTTAACTTTTATCTGCATGAGATCTGCGAAATGATGCGGGTTGCTCCCTCTCCCGCCACCATGATTACGCCTCTGTTTGCCTGGGTGGTCAGAGAACTGGCCATCGGCGATCCCAACGGCACCGAGATGGCCAGACTCATGTATGAGGTTGTCCGGGACCGTTATAAAAAAGGCATTGGCGTTGCCAAAAAAGAAAACATCCGTGTTTTATGGTGGAATCCGCCCATCGCTTTTTTCACCTACGTTTTTAAGTGGATGGAAGATGAATTCGGGGCTGTCGTGGTCAAGGATTTTATCGGCGACGTCCAGGCTCCGCAGGTGGACACATCTTCGGAAAAAACCATGATTCATGATCTGGCCCGCAATCATCTTTTTTTGGCCATGGCCCGGCAGTGCCACGGACCGGTGGAATTCATCACTCAGGAATTGGAAAAATCTATAGAAGAATATTCGCCGGATTGTCTGATCTTTGCGGGACACGCGGGATGCAAACACGGCTGGGGCGCCATCGGGATCATCAAGGACCTGTTGAAAAAGCGGGGCCTGCCGTCGCTGTTCATGAACATGGATATCATGGATCAGAGACACGCCACGGAGGATGACATCAAACGCTGGATTACGGAATTTTTCAGGAGCAATGGATTTGTATGAAAACAATACTCGACGAAACCAGGGAACTGGCATCCTCGACCTGCAATCGTTACCTGGACGAGGCCAGAAAGCAGGGCAGGAGCATTATCGGATACTTCTGCTCCTACATGCCCGAAGAGATTATCCATGCCGCCGGATTTGTTCCTTACCGCATGCGGGTCGTGGAAAGCAAAGGCACGACCAAAGCGGACGCTTATTATTCTTCGATTAACTGCACCTTTGTTAAACAGTGTTTCAACAAGGCCCTCAACGGCGATTTTGCCTTCCTGGACGGAGTGGTCTTCGTCAACGGCTGCGACCATTCGCGGCGCATGTATGATAACTGGCGTTTTTCCGGGATTGATCCCTCTTTTCTGCACATGTTTTTCGCGCCTCATGTAATCCGGGAGGTCAGCTATGAATACTTCGCCCGTGAATGCGAGAAACTCAAGCTGTCCATCGAGAATCATTTCAAGGTTTCCATAACCGATGAGGCGCTTGGAAAATCAATCGGTCTTTATAACAAGAAGCGGCGGCTTTTGGCGAAAATCTACTCTTTGAGAAAAAAGAAAAATGTTCCCATCAAAGCCAGTGAGCTTTTAGGCGTTATGCTGGCCGTCACGGCTGTTCCCGTGGAACAAGCCGTTGAAATTCTGACGGAGGTAAAAAATTTTATTGAAGGACGCGTTGTTTCCAGGCCGGAAGATCTGCGGCTCTTTATTTCCGGAGGATGTATTGAGGAAATAGAACACCTGGAGCTGATTGAAAATTGCGGGTCCGTCATCGTGGCCGACAACATCTGTCTGGGGACGCGGCATTTCCTCGACGAAGTCAGGACAGAGGGCGATCCCCTTACTGCCATTGCCGACAGGTATTTAAGTCACTTATCCTGTCCCAGGATGATGGGCGATTTTAACAGGAGATTCGATTATTTGCTGGCTATCAAGGATGAGTGCGGCATTGACGGCGCCATCATTGAAAAATTAAAGTTCTGCGATATCTGGGGCGGGGAAATCTATCTCCATCGCGTAGAAGCAAAAAAGAAAAATATTCCTCTGCTGGCTCTGGAGAGGGAACTCTACGGCGGCGGGGCCGGTCAGATTAAAACAAGAGTGCAGGCTTTTTTGGAAAAACTGAAGAACCGACAGGCTGCGGATGAAGGCTTGGTACAGGCGGCCGGGAGCGATTACAAGCCAAAATTATAAACTAATGTAAAAGATCAAAAGAGACAACCGGGAGGATGGATATTATGAAGAAAGCGGTAAACGATTATGAGTACATTATCGTCGGCACGGGACCGGGAGGCGCTCCGGCGGCCAGGGAATTGGCCAGGGCCGGCAAAAAGGTGCTCATGGTGGAAAAAGGAAATTACCATAAAAAGCTTTTGGGATTTCCCTTTGGCATCCGGTTGCTGGAACGCTATATGCTCTTTGCCCGATCACTGGAAGGCGTCATTATCGAACGCGGTATCACGGTCGGCGGTTCCTCCATGGTTTACCAGTCCAACGTCATGGATCCTCCTCAAAAACTCATCAATAATATGGGCATAGATTTCAGGCCGGAGGCCACGGAACTGAAAAGAGAAATCGGCATCGAGGTTCTGCCGCAAAAGTTTTACCGGAATAACAAAGGGCTCTACAGGATGCTGGAGTCTGCCGAGAAGATGGGCATTCCTTTTCGGGAACAGGAGAAGTTTGTCCAGGCCAATAAATGCAAACTGGGTTGTGACTGGTGCATGCTGGGCTGTCCGGAAAACGCGCGCTGGACAACACGGGAACACGTTGAAGAAGCAAAATCTTACGGCGCCAAACTTATTTATAATTCTCCCGTCAACAGGATTCTTTTCAATGCCGGCAAATCAAAGGCAACGGGCATTGAGTTGAAAAACGGCACTGTCATTCATGGAGACAACATCATATTGTCGGCAGGCGGCATCGGTTCACCCGCCGTACTGTTGAGATCGGGAGTAAAGCGCCTGGGGACGCAGGAAGTGGGGACAAGATTTTTCATGGATCCCATGAATATCATGCTGGGTTACAGCAAGGATCCCGACGGCGGTCTGTGGGGAATACAAACCTTTACCCACGCCATCGAATCCATGGCTCAAAGCGAAGGTTTTATGATCGGCAATTGTTCCGCCTTTGGAACCTGGATGGTTTTATCCTTCTTCCGCATGCAGACGGCCGGAAAAAATCTGCCGAAATTTCCCGTCATGAGAAGAGGCATGGGGTTGTTTCTCAAACTGTCCGACGAAGCCCACGGGCGGATCTATCCCAATGAGAAAACAAGCAAACCTTCCACCGCCAATGACGAAAAAAGACTGAAAAAGGGAACCGAAATTATGCGGGAGATCATCATCAAATCGGGCGGAGATGCCAAAACCATTTCTATCTTGAAATGGGCAGGAGGGCATCCCGGCGGCACGCTGGCCATGGGGCAGGCTGTTAAAAGGGATTTTTCCACGGAAATAGAAAATCTCTATGTCTGCGATGGCAGTACCATGCCCGTATCGCCGGGAGCTCCGCCTTCCCTTTCCATCTGTTCCATGTCGCTGCTTCTGGGCAAGATGCTTTTGGGCAAGGTGAAAGCTGAGGACCGCTTAGTCAATAAATAATAAATTTTTCCTGAAAAGATTTTCTGTGTCGTTAAACCGGAAATGAAGATATGGAAAACGGCGCTATGGATTACGATAGTCCCGCAGACCTTATCAGTCCTCGCGTTTCGCTAAAAGGAGTTCTCTTTTGCCTTTAGAGGAAGAATGGCCGTCTTCTCGCCGATCGACAAAGTCTTTAACTCAAAACTTTGTCGATGTTTTTCTGCTTCAGCCAGAAACTCTTTCAGCTTGAGTCCGGGCAGATTTTTCATTTTTTTGTCGAGCCTTACGAAAAAATTATCAAAGTGAATGGGAATAATCATTTTTACGCCAAGGGCAAGCGGAACGTTTTTTAAATAAGTTTCGGTGTCGCCTCTACCGGCAATGCCCAGCAAAACAACATCTGCCTTTACTTCCTTGTACATTCCGGGCATGAAACCGGCGCTGCCGTGATGAACGATTGTGCCGGTGGGATGCGATATTAAAATCGCGTAAGTCTGTCCCAGCCTGTAATCCCGCGCCGGACGCGGCGCGGTAAGCGGCTTGTCGATGGTGCCGGGATAAGGAATCCTGCCCAGAAAAGCCGGTCCGTGAATGCTTTCGATAAATTTAAGCGAAAATGCGCCGATATTTATTGTCCGGCCGGAATTTGCAGTTTGCATATATTTTTCTGCCAGGCCGGAACCTCTGCCGACATTAATGGTGCTTTCGGAGCCGATGAGCAAAGCGCCTGTTTCCTGAGCAAAATAAGGAGCGTCGAGACAGTGATCAAAATGGGAATGACTGACGACGACGGCCCGGATGTTTTTTTCTTCTAAACGGGCTGTCCATCTTTTTATAGACTCTTTGTCCGGTTGCAGAGGAATGCCCAGAGCTATTTTGAAAAGACCAAAACGGCTGACGTAGGGGTCGATCAGGATGCCGCAATCGCCATCCGCTATTAAAACGCCGGCAGTGCCCAGCCAGGTTATGTTGACGGTTTTATTTTCCTGGTTCACGTCTTTCGCCTTTTCCTGTAGCCAATGTATTTTGAAAGTTACTTATTTCTACCTGCCATATTTTTACCGGTATGCACAGGAAAATCTATCAATAAAATTTTCCGTTGAAACAGGCGGCAACGGTGCGCGACTTCCTGTTGATATTATTTAGCGATATTGATAATATTGCACATATAGAAAAACTATTTATTGTTGAAACTCCAATTCCGAGAGCAAATAACCTAAAGGTCACTATAGGCGTAGCGGAATTGACGAGTTGAACAATCCCGCAAAGCGGAGGGATTATGCCCGTGATACAGAGAACAGCTGTCTGTGTTTGCAGAATTATACAGACTGTATAAATATTGTTAGAGTAAAATAATATGAGCTACGATGAACATGATGCAGCACTTGACGAATTCTATTCTCGGATAAGCGAAGAACTATACCCTGAACATAAAGAACAGGCTATCTCTGAGTTCACAGAAGATCGCTTGTGTTCTTTCTATGTCAAATCACCGCTCGTCATGAGGCCTGCAGTAGACTCGCTTCAACAGGGGAAACAGCTACTATCCTTGGGGCAAGAAGCACCGGCACTAGTGTTCTTCGTATCAGCAATAGAGCTTTTATTAAAAGCAACATTGCTCAAACCCGTTGTCTATGGCCTGGTTCACCACGAAGCTTTGGCAGAGATCATCGTAAGTCATACGTTCGGCCAAGCCGGATTTGAACGTTACGAAGGGTTGTTGTCGGAACTTTTCTTAACGTTGGCTAAAATTAGTATCAAAGACATAAAGCGAGAAGGTTCTGAAGAACGGCTTCTAGGAGAATGCAAGAAGCTGCAAAAGATACGAAATAGCATTATTCACAAAGGTGAGAAGTGCACTAAAGAAGATGCGCAATTGGCCATGGACGTAACCGTAGCCACATACGAGTTAATCGTTCGCCCCATGCTCAATTCTCTGGGGCTTACAGTAATTGAAAGAGGAGAAATAAAACTACTCTAACCCGTTGCTGCACCCGATTGCGGCACCCTGGGCCGCTCTGGGTTAGCTTTTCGTTATTAGCAGGAGAATCGATGACGATACCATTTAGACATTCTGCAGGATTTGGGAAGCGAATCGAATACTGGATTATCGGCTTGATGTTGAAGGAAGATTTAGATGTCTATGTGCCACTTGTTGACGATGACGCTATCGATGCCGTTGTCCGCCGTGCAGATGGTTCTTTCGTAACCGTACAGATTAAGGCCAGGTCGAAAAATGTTATTGAAGGAGATGCAGCTCTTTTTGCGGCAATTCCCCATGAGTTGCGCGATAACTACTGGTTCGTATTTTACTCTGAGAGACTCGATTCTATTTGGATCATGTCATCCGAAGAGTTTATTAAAGAGTCAGTTCAAAACAAAACCGGTAAGAATGCCGGTAAAAGAAGCATATGGTTTAACGGCAAAAAGAAAGACAAAGTCACTGGGAAATCTATTGAGTATTGCAAGAAACAGTTTGAGAAGTATCAAGTGAAAGATTTTTCAAGACTGAAAAACAAATGACTGCTTATCAAAATAGAGGTGCTTGAGACGTGAATGATAACAATTCGATTTCACATTTTCGCGATTTAGTCGCTCAATTCAAAGAAAAAGAACAATGCTTTATTAAGGCCCTCTTAGACAATGACCTTGAAAATCCTGTGCTTGAGGCTATATATAGTGTAGCAGTCCAAATTAAGGAAGAATTAGGAGAATATGATGTTCTAAAGGTAGATGATTTACTATTGAGAAACGATCTATGTGCAATAAGGGAGAACCGAGGTTTTAAATACTTCAAGGTGCTGGAACTGTTGGGGATAGAGCATGTACCCGCAGAACTATCTTTTGAGCGAACATGTGAAATCAGAGATGAGATATTTAATCGCGTTTCCCCTTACGCTATTATAACGCGAAAAATGGAAATTGGTGCTCTGTTGGTCGGGAAAATCATACCGAACCGTTTGATAGGGCACCTAACCCAGATAAAAGAATGTTATATATGGGGCTTTGACTCCGCTGCTACAATCTATTGTAGAACAATTCTTGAGGAAGGCTTTAGAGAAACCCTAAAATCAAAGCCAGAATTCAATACACCCCAACAACGGAAAGACTTGGAAGGATGGTCATTAGACTGGTTATTAAAACACTCAAAAAATAAGAGATACTTCGACCGGGAAGTTTTGGAAAGGGCTTATAAAATAAAAGAGAATGTAAATCACATTGTCCATCCGACAAGGGTGATGAACCAGTGCATTCAAATGCCTGAATTAGAAATAATTAAAGAAACGTTTTATATTCTAGAGATGTTGTTTCGGTGACGATCATGCAGAGAAATTCGCGTATTGAAACATTAAAGCCCCATAATGAGACATTCAACTGGACACGCGAAAAAGCTGCGCGCCGGTTAGCACTGCGTTAAGTTTAAATAAATAAGATTATGGGAAGAAACAAGAAAACTATATCTGTTGATGAAGATAAATTCTCGTCAATGGACAAATTAGAAAAGTTAAAACTCTTTGCCGATTTTCATCAATTGTTTCAATATGAATTATCTAGAATTCCTTATCATGAAATTGAAGTGTCACAAAAAGGAAAAGCTGAACAAATTGCAGAAGATTATTTTAAACAAAAAGGTTATGAGGTCTATAGATCAAAAGTAAATGGCGGTTATCGATGTATTGGTGTTGAATTCTATTGGCAAGAATTTGCCTCGAAAATAACTGTGGAAGATAGGTTAATTATACAAAGACTAAAGCAATTAATGTCGAAAGAAGAATTCAAAGAACTTGCATATATGGTTAAAGATAAAAATGGCACACCGGATCTTCTACTAATAAAAAATAATGCAATTAGTTTTGTTGAGGTTAAATTCAATTATGAGACAATAAAACACTCGACGATAGAATTTTATGTCAGGTATGGTGAACGTTGGCCTACGTCCATCCTAAGAGTTATCGTAAAATAAATGCGCTTAATAAAATCAATTAAGCCGAACGCTTTGCTCCGGCTTGGCTTGTAGTTAGTACTTTACAAAGAAATCCAATATTTCATTGACATAAAAAAACGTTCTTCTTATACTCATCCAAGTCATAATAAACGTTCGTAAAATTAAATTCCGTGATTCAACATTACCAGGACGGATATGTGTTCATAACATTTTGTGCAGGTATGAATTGATCGGATAAACTTTTGTCGGGATTAAAGGTATTCTATGGGACTTGCCGGAGATATAGTCATTATCGTCATGGCTGCGTTAGTCGGCGGTTTGATCGCTCAGGCGCTGAAACAACCCTTGATTCTCGGTTATATCCTGGCCGGTGTCGCGGTTGGACCTTATACCGGCGGTGTTACCGTTTCAGATATTCATAACGTCGAAAAACTGGCGGAAATCGGCGTCGCCCTGTTGCTTTTCGCGCTGGGCCTTGAGTTTTCCTTGAGGGAATTAAAGCCCGTTCGGGCCATCGCTCTGCTCGGCACTCCTCTGCAAATCATTTTAACCACGCTTTACGGGTTTTTTATCGGTCAATTCTTCGGCTGGTCATGGACTTCTTCCGTCTGGTTCGGAGCTCTGATTTCCCTGTCCAGCACGATGGTCATCATCAAAACGCTGGAAAAACAGGGCATGATGGGAACGCTCTCCAGCCGCGTCATGATCGGGGTTCTGATCGTTCAGGATCTGGCGGTTGTTCCGATGCTGATTATCCTGCCGCAGTTAAATAATGTTCAAAACGGCGTTTCGATTCTGCTGATCGCCGCATTGAAAGCCGCCGTATTTCTTCTTGTTGTGATTTTAATCGGCACAAAGATTATTCCTCGTCTGATGAGATATATCGCAAACTGGAACTCACGGGAACTTTTTCTTATCGCCACCACGGCGATCGGGCTGGGTATCGGATACGGGACGTATCTTTTCGGTCTTTCTTTCGCGTTCGGCGCGTTTGTAGCCGGCATGCTTCTGAGCGAATCGGACTACGGTTATCAGGCCTTAAGCGACATTATTCCCTTGCGCGATGTTTTCAGCTTGCTGTTTTTTACTTCCATCGGGATGCTG
>JAJFTS010000283.1 GCA_021372815.1 Deltaproteobacteria bacterium
AGCCAAAGAGTATGGCCGCCGGAAAGAGGATGCCCTGCTCGAAACGCATGAGAAATACATTGATATCCAATTGATCCTCGCGGGAACCGACGAAATGGGATGGAAGCCCGGGTCACTGTGTAAAAAACCGTCCGGAGAATACGATCAAAAAAATGATGAGCAAGTATTTACAGACGAACCGGACGCCTGGATATCCACTCAAAGCGGATCGTTTGTGATCTTCTTCCCGGAAGACGCGCACATGCCGCTGATCTCTTCAGGCCGGATCCACAAAGTCGTTGTAAAAGTCGCAGTTCAATAGAACGATGCCGAAATTTAAAATACGCACCTGTACACAAGAAGATATCGAATTTTTAGTTGAGACTCTCCGCAAATCCTTTCGGGATGTGGCGGATCGTTTCGGTTTGACACCGGAAAACGCCCCGCGCCATCCATCCAACTGCACGGCCGACTGGATTAAAACCGACATGGAGCGCGGCGCTATCTATTTTGCTTTAGAAAATGAAAAAGGGATTGCCGGCTGTGTCGCCTGCGAACAGGCCCATCCCCGGACATGCTACCTGGAGCGGCTGGCCGTGCTTCCCGATCAGAGAAAACAGGGTTGCGGAAAAGCGCTGGTCGACCGGGCGTTGTCGAAAGCCGAAGAGCTGGGAGCGGATTTTGTCAACATCGGCATTATCGCGAAACACACCGAATTGAAAGACTGGTACGCAAAACTCGGCTTCGTGGAAGGCGAAAGCAAAGAATTTCCCCATCTGCCTTTTCGGGTCACGTTCATGTCTTACAAGCTTTGAAAACAAAACTATTTTTTGTTTCCCACGTACAAGCAGGCAATTCCAAAAGTTCGAGGATATATTTTTACTTCGGCTATGCCCGTCTCCTGCATGAAAGCGGCAAATTCTTCCGGCGCGGGAAAGTTCATGATGGAATCGGCAAGATAATAGTAGGCTGCGGCGTTTTTGGAAAATATTTTGGCAATGACCGGAAGCAGAAAGTTCAAATAAACATAATAGGCCAGTTTGAATAAGCGGTTTTGAATAAACGTCATCTCCAGAATCATGATCTGCCCGCCCGGCGTCGTGACGCGCAGCATTTCCCGGAGAGCCTGCGCTTTGTGAGGAATGTTCCTGATCCCGAAAGCCATCGCCGTCACATCGAACGAATTTTCAACAAAAGGCAGGCCCAGAGCGTTTCCCTGAATCAGATTGATTCTGCCGGAGAGATCTTTTTTCCGGACCTTTTCATTTGCCGCCTGAACCATCGGATAAACAAAATCAACTCCGGTAACCGATATATCGCTATGTGTATCGCAGGCGCTGACCGACAGATCGCCCGTGCCGCAGGCGACATCAAGAAATCTTCCGGTCCTGAAGAAATTCATTTTTTTGACCGCGAAACGCCGCCAGGCCACGTCGCGGCGCAGGCTCAGAAAATGATTTAAAAAATCGTACCGGCCGGTGATGGTCGAAAAAATTTCTTTGACCATCCCGATACGTTCCGCGTCGCTTACTTTTTTTACAGAGGGGTATTTATTGTTTTTTGATTTTTGCATGCGTTGAAAAACTCTATTTGCCGCGGACAAGAACGGATTGGGCGTGAGC
>JAJFTS010000300.1 GCA_021372815.1 Deltaproteobacteria bacterium
CGGAGATGAAATCGCGGGTGTGTTTAAAAAATATCTGCGCGAAGTCGAAAATATTTGCAACATCGTAGATACGTTATAATTAAAATGTACAGGAGGTAAAAATATGGATTCGAAGAAGAAAACTTTGATAATTGTTCTGGCCGTCATTGTTGTTCTGGTGATCGCCGCCTATTCCTTTTTTGCGGGCAATTACAATAAATTTGTCAGCCTGGATCAGGCGGTTAAAAGTTCCTGGGCTCAGGTGGAGAATCAGCTTCAGCGGCGCTATGATCTGATTCCCAATCTGATGGAAACCGTCAAGGGGTACGCCAAACAGGAAAAAGATGTCATGGTAGAAGTGACCAACGCCCGCGCCAGAGTCGGCGGAGCCGGAACCGTTCCCGATAAAATCGCCGCCAATAATGAGCTTTCCGGAGCATTGAGCCGGCTGCTGCTGGTGGTGGAAAAATATCCCGATCTGAAATCCAACCAGAATTTCATGGCGCTGCAGGATGAACTGGCGGGAACCGAAAACAGAATCGCCGTGGAAAGAATGCGATACAACGAAGCGGTAAAAATTTATAATCAGGCCATCAAATCATTCCCGGCTAATCTGCTTGCCGGTATGTTTGGTTTTAAAGAAGGCGCATTCTTCGACGCTCCCAAAGAAGCCAAGGAAGCTCCCAAAGTAAAATTCTAATTCTTGGCTGAATTCTCTGATTTACATTTACCCCTGAACATTATGGAAATAATGTTCAGGGGTTTTTTCATATTACCGATAGTTATAACACCAACAGATTTATTACTCTTATGAATTTGCTATTCATTATTTCGTCTGTTAGTTTTCTTGCGTTGTTTAAAACAAGTTATACGAAGGTTGTTAGAGAATATCGGTTATAATGAATCAAGAGCGCTGTCTGGTCATTTTCGTTAAATATCCGGAAAAAGGAAAGGTTAAATCAAGATTGGTTCCCGGCATAGATGAATGCCGGGTGGCTGATCTCTACCGCTGTTTTATTGAAGATCTGCTCGAGAGGGTTTCTTCAGGCCATTATAAATTTTTCATAGCGTTTGATCCTCCGGAGAAAGAAAAGGATTTTTCAGCGCTTTTCGGCAAAGATTTTTCATACCTGCCGCAAACCGGAGCAGATCTGGGGGAGCGCATGTACAATGCTTTTATCTCCTGTTTTGCCGGGGGTTTTCGATCAGTTGTGGTTATCGGCAGCGACAGTCCCGACCTTTCCCGGGGGATCATCGAGGAGGCCTTCCAATCGCTCCGGAATCATGACGCCGTCATCGGTCCGACTTATGATGGCGGCTATTACCTGATCGGTTTTTCGGCAAATTCGCTCTCGGGACGTTTTTTTGAAAACATGACCTGGAGTACGGATAACGTTTACACGGAAACGATCGGAAGATTCGATCAGGAAGGAGTGTCTTTTCATGTTCTGCCCCCATGGCGGGATATTGACACCGCGGATGATGTCCGGGCTCTGCTCAAGGATTGTGAAAAGTCTGATTTCAGCCGATCAAGAACGGTCAGATTTTTGAAAGACAATAGTTTTACAGCGGTTAGACAATGAGAAAGAAAATTTCCATCATCATTCCCGTCCTGAATGAAAGCGCGGGTATCAACAACACCATTGAACACTTAAACGGTTTGATAACTTCGACAGGCGCATCCGCTGAAATTATTGTCGTTGACGGCGATCCGGAAGGTAAAACGATAGCGGCGGTTCAGGATCAAAGTGTCATAACCGTTGTGGGAAAAACCGGTCGTGCCGGCCAGATGAACAAAGGCGCGTCGCTTGCCCGCGGTGATATTTTTTTATTTCTTCATGCCGATACGCGTTTGCCCGATGAAAGCTTAAAGTTGGTTGCTGCAGCGTGCGCAAGACAGGCCAGGGGCGCCGGAGCCTTCGATTTAGCCATTGCCTCGGAGCGGAGGATCTTTCGCCTGATTGAAACAATGGCCAATTTCCGGTCCCATCTGACCAAAATTCCCTACGGAGATCAGGCCCTGTTCTTTACCGCCGGCTATTTCAGAGCTCTGGGCGGTTTTGCCGATGTGCCCGTTATGGAAGACGTGGAAATCATGCGCCGCGTCAAAAAAAGAGGAAACAAGATCGTTTTTCTTCAGCAGGCTGTCCGGACATCGCCGCGACGCTGGGAAAAAGAAGGGATCTGGAAATGCACGTTCCGCAACTGGTTACTGGCCTCCTTGTATGTCTTTGGTGTGGCTCCGCAGAGGCTGGCAAAATTTTACCGGATTCACGCGGCGGGTTAATTTTATAAAGCGATCAGGAAAGTAAATTGGCTGAACAAGATTCTACAAAAATAAAATATTCTCAAGGCAAAGAAAATTTTTTCCGTCAGATTTTCATTAATCCATGGCTGTACCATATGGTGCGCCTGGTCCTGTCTGCTGTTTTCATTTACGGCGGAGTCATCAAGCTCTTCCATCCCAAAACATTTGCCATGACAATTGCTTACTACAATATTGTTCCGGAGATGTTTCTTCCCGCCGTAGCGATCGGTCTGCCGATTATCGAAACGATTGCCGGAGGGGCTCTGCTTTTCGACCGTCCATGGGGACTGCATGTGATTGCCGGACTTCTGGCGATGTTTGTCATGGTGCTGGGTTACGGAATTTTGACGGATCTGGACGTTGATTGCGGCTGCTTCGGCGCGGAAGAACTGGATAAACGCGCCGGGTTACGCGTGGCATTTTACCGCGATCTGGTCCTCATCGGAGTGGTTGTTCCTTATCTTTACGCTTATAACCGGATCAGGAACAAAACAGTCGCGACAGAAAAAGAAATCAGGGGGCAGGTGTAATTCAAAGAGTGTTTTTGATTTCCCGAGGGAATCTGATTTTTAAAAATAAAAGGAAAAGGAGATGAAAAATGAGAGTAAAGAAAAATTTGATCAGTGCTTTAATCGCGGTTTTATTTGTTTTCGGAGTGGCCGGGTCGGCGATAGCGGCCCTGGGGCCCAGTGAACTGGACACGGAAAAGATTGCCGTAACGTTTGCAGCGGAAGTGGAAAGAGGCAATTATAAGGTTGTCGCCACGCAGGAGTTGAAAAAATGGATTGATGAAAAGAAATCCATGCTCATCGTGGACACCATGCCCTTTGAAGCGAGCTACAAGAAAAATCACATTCCCGGCGCTGTCCAGATAGAGTTCCCGATTCCTGAAATGGAAAAGATTGACGACAAAACCAAAACCGCTCTGAAGAAACTTCTGGG
>JAJFTS010000305.1 GCA_021372815.1 Deltaproteobacteria bacterium
GCGAGGGTATAAATTTTATTTCTGATTTCATCCTTTTCGATGATCGTGTTTATTGCTGAAACGGCGTCCGATATGTACAGTGGCGCTATGGAGTATTCTCCATTCCCAATTACGGGAACAAAAGGCATTTTTTTTATTCTATTCAGAATAAAATCAACCCCTTCATTTTCAGAGATTCCGTAAATTTCAGACAAACGTATTATGACCCAATCAATCGAGCTGTTTATGGTATGCGTTTCCGCCAGCAATTTCGACCTGCTGTAGTCGCCGCCGTTGTCCGAAATCGATCTGGTGCTGATAAAAACAAAACGGTTGATTTTATGATATTCACATAGTCTTATCAATTTCCGGGTGGCTTCTTCGTTGATCCTGTAATATTCAGCCGGATCGCCGGTATGAGTTACCGCTCCAAGGTGAACGACGGTATGGATATTGTGATGAAAAACCGTTGAATAACTTTCCGGTTCGGACAGGTTTCCCTTAATAATTTTCAACGGCTGGTTAAAATGGTAATCCGTGTTTCGGCAAAGCGCATAAATATCGTAGTGAGAGAAATCGAGCCTGGGGATAAGAGCCCTTCCTATTTTGCCGGTTATTCCGGTAATGAAGATGTTTTGCTCGTTCATTTGGGAAATGATTCCCTTATTCTGGCGACGAATAAGTTTTTTAAAAATTCAAAAACAGCGTAGAAATTGACGTAAGATTTTCTGTAGCCGCATTTGTAAAAAGTTGTGGGTATCTCTCCCGTCTTAAATTTCAATCTCCTGCTCTGTATGACCATCTCGGCATCGATAAACCAGTCATCAGCTGTTAATCTCATTTTGTTATACGCTTCTTTTGTGAATATCTTTGGCTTGGAATTGATATCATTTAATGTTGTCCCGTGAAAAAGGAACTTGAATAAAAGATTATAAACGGACGAAATACTTTTCCGTATCATCCCGTCATGACGGACAGTTCTGTAGGTCTGGACGAAATCCAGAGAATCGCTCTTTATCTTTTCATAGACTCTGATGATGTCCTGAAACGGCATCTGTTCATCTCCGTCAATCAGACATATAAAATTACCTTCTGCCATGTTCATCCCGCTCCGGGCATCCCAGCCCATCATGCCTTCTTTGGGCAGAGCCAGAGCCTTAACATCCTTTGTTTTCGAAGCGATCTTTTTAACGATTTCCGGTGTTTTATCATCGGAACCCGTCAGGTAATTCCCGACCAATATGATTTCCCAGGAAAGACCGGCGGATTCCAGCAGCCGAATAGTCTTCTCCGCAAAATCATAGACTCTGTTTTCCGCTTTATAACAAAGAATTACCACCGATATTTCCGTGTTCATTTTCATTTTTTATTTAACTTTGTTTCTGATGATGAAAGTTGCGTAATCCAAACCTGTCCTGAAAAAATATTTGATCTCTGCCATGTTTTTTAATTTACCGATGCTCCTGGTCAAAAATCCGGGGCTGAAATAATACCGGTTGATAAACTTTCTCTGGAGTTTCAGCAATTCGGTGGAAGAGAAGCTTGCTGTCCGCCATGAGGGCGTTGTGCCGATTATCCGAAAATCATCCCACTTTTTGGCGTTGATATATCCTCTTTCCTCCATCAGTCTGTAAACTTCCGTTCCGGGGTACGGCACGATCACGGAAATGGCGATGATGTCCGGCCGTATTTCTTTAATCAATCGCCAGGTGGCCTGCACGTCATCAAGCGTTTCATCCGGATGGCCGCCGATGATAAAAGTGCATTCGACAATATCGATTTTAGACGCTTTGGCCCAGGCAACTGCCTGAACAACCTGATCCAAGGATATATTTTTTTTTATCAGGTTCAGTATCTTTTCACTGCCGGATTCCACTCCGAAAGATATTTTTTTGCATCCCGATCCCGCCATCTCCCGAAGCATTTCCCGGCTGACGGTGTCCACTCTGCTGTCACAACTCCATGATTTTAAGCCCAGCTTTCTGAAACCGTTCAGAATCTCGCTGACCCGATTTTTGTATAAAGTGAACGTATCGTCCTGGATGATGATATGATCATATTTGTAACGGGCAATGCATTCCTCCACTTCGCCTAAAACGTTCTGAGCCGTTCGGAACCTCACACAATCTCCGTAAGCTACATTGGCGGCGCAGAATATACACTTGCCCGGGCAGCCGCGGGAGGTAAATATTTCCGTCGTTCTATGGTTTGACGGCGATATTCCCCTTGTGGCGTGCCTGTTATCATACGAATCTTTCAGCAATAAATGCCTGGCCGGATAGTCTATATCATCCAGATTTTTAACCAGCTCTCTTCCCGGGGTACGAATAATCCGACCGTCCTGGCGGAAAGCCAGACCGTTCACATTCCGCCAGTCTTTTGAACTTAATATTTCACGGCATAATTGAGCGATGGTCGATTCGCCTTCTCCAACGACAACCATGTCAAAGTCAGGGAATTCTTCCAGCGTTTCAACGGGCAAAGCGGAAGAGTGAGGACCGCCAACGATGGTCAGGATATGAGGAAAATGTTTCTTGACGATTCCGGAAAGATAATTTCCAGCGGAGATATTGAAAGTTTTGCAATGTATGCCTATTGCGGCAGGATTGCTTCCTTCAATATTTTTGATGAAGGTATTTTCACTGAATTCGTTTATGCTGTAATCCCATATTTCGGCGGTAAAACCCTCCTTAATGGCTGCGGCGGCCAGATAAGCCAGATTAATCGGTTGTTGATAGGTGACAAAATTTAACGCCGCTTTTGACGGAGGAATGATCAATAATATTTTTTGATTTTGACGTTGATGTTGGGTGGTCATATTAAAAGTATAAAAAGAAGGGGTTTGTGTGTCAATATGATTTTGTCTCTAAAATCAGAATATTGAGAAAAGAGAAGAAAGAAAATTTGCCGCAGTCATTTATTTCTGTATTGCTGAATAAAATAGCTGTTTAATCTTTTAGAATTGTTTATGCTTCGTTTTTCATTGACATATAAAGGCAATTTACCTATGTTCCTCTGAAAATACATCGCGATAAAGAGAATACAGGCTGTTTGTCCGGTCGGGATTGAATCAAGTTCGAATCGCGAATTTTGTTGTTGAGGCGGTTTTTATAAAAGGTCTTTTGAAGGATGATCATTAAAACGTTAAAGCAACCTTTTTCCCTGGCAATCCTGGTTGTGATCATCGCCGTGATTTTATTAGGCGCGATCAGGATAAAGCATTATCATGAATCCCCCGACGTCCTTTTTCTAACGAATCGTGCCGACGCTCAATGGATTAAATATGATTCGCCATTTCAGCTGGAAATAAAACCGTCAAGCCGGCCCCATTGCATGTTCGGCTATGCCTTTCATGTCGATAACCCTGTTCACCAGGCGCGGATTAACGTTCAGGCACTGAAAAGATTTCAGTTATATTTTGACGGCATCAAAATCTCTTCTTCCGACCATGATTTTGATAAATGGAAACAGATGTATAGTGTCACGGTGCCGCTTGCTGTTGATGCCGGTCCGCATAAAATCCTGATTATTGTCGAGAGCAAAAATTCTTATCCCGCCGTTATTGCGTACAGCGAATCTCTGCCGGTGAAGACCGGTCCGGGATGGGCGGCATCCAATGACGGAAAAAACTGGCGAATGGCTATACCCGCTTCCCGGGTAGAACATCCGGAGATATCGGAAAAATTTCCCTCTTCGGTTGAATCCCTCCTCGCCATATGGCCTTACCTGGCGGTCATATTCATAATGGTGTTTATTGTTTCTTTGTTTTCCGATCGGTGGAAGAATAATGTGCAGGGGGGCTTAAACCGGAGGCTGGATCCGTCTCATATCCGCTGGGCTTTGATGTTTTTGTGGGCTGTTTTGGCAGTTAACAACATGTTCAAGCTTAATTATCAGGTGGGCTCTGACGGCTGGGGACATCTGGAATATATTGATTATATCGTGACCAGGGGATCGCTTCCTTTAGCCCCGGAAGGCTGGCATATGTTTCAGGCGCCGCTCAATTACATTCTGAGTGCTCCTATGTATGCTTTGCTCATCAAATGGTTTGATATGCCTGCGGTTGTTAAAATGATGGCGATTATTCCCGTGATCTGCGGGCTTGTACAAATTGAGATTGTGTATCGCACGGCACAGCTTGTATTTGCAGAAAAGAAAGGTTTGCAGATCATTGCCGTTATTACCGGTTCACTGCTGCCGATTCACACCTATGCCTGCCAATATATGGGCAATGAACCTCTGACCGGCTGTTTTATATCTTTGGTGATCCTGTTGTGCTTTTATCTGATCATGCCGAAAGCTCAAGAACGGTCATCAGGGTATTTTATTTTGATGGGTATTTTATGGGGCTTGGCTCTTCTTTCCAAGATGACCGCCTGGTTGCTGGCGCCTGTTTTGATCATCGTTATAATTCTTCATACGCAGTTGGTCCGGAAATCTCTGAAGTTTTCTTTGCGTTCCATTTCTATTGTTTTTTGTGTTTCGATAATTATTTCCGGCTGGTATTACCTCAGAAATTATATAGAGCTGGGCAGTCCTTTTCCGGGTGTATTCGGACATTCGCAAATGCTGCAGTGGTGGCAGGATCCGGGTTACAGAACATGGTCTCATGTTTTATCCTTCGGCCAGTCGTTGTGTTATCCGGTTTATGCCGGATTAACGAGTTTCTGGGATATGTTTTATTCGACGTTGTGGCTGGACGGCATCAATTCAGGACTGATCGATTTCATTCCCTGGAATAAAAGTATCATGATCGCGGGATCGCTGCTGGCTTTGCTGCCAAGCGTTTTTATTCTGACCGCTGTTTTATTATCATGGCGGGACAAGGAAGCGGTGCACAGAAATGCCGTCATCTTTTCGGCCGGCATCATTTTGTTGTTTCTGGCAGCAATGATGGATATGTACATAGTTTGTCCGATCTACAGCAGAACCAAGGCCAGTTACACGCTGGGATTGCTTCCCTGTTACGCCGTGCTGGTTGCCGCCGGAGCCGAACCTTTCTTGCGCAATAAAATCATCCGTTCCCTGGCACTGGCTTTCTTTGTCTGCTGGGCCTTCGCAGCCTATGCGGCTTATTTTGTGGTCAGCGCTCAATAAGGGGAGCTGTGAGTGATTTTTACCGGGACTTTTCCGGCAAATTTTATTGAATTTTTATCGACGTTTTTGAAGGTATCGTCCGATTTATTTTTCGGTCAAGCAATTTCATTGCCGGAAAGCCCTGCTAAAAGGGCAATCGGGAATAATAAAAAAGCGGAGAAACGGCGCTGCTGCCGCCGAACATAATCAATAATCCGGCAGAAGCAATACAATGATGATGGGCGCCAGCCAGTATTGCTTGCGTTTCCTCAGG
>JAJFTS010000311.1 GCA_021372815.1 Deltaproteobacteria bacterium
ATGCGTCGCAAAACTATGACGAAGGGTATGGACGGTCGCAAATTTGGGAATCCCGGCCTTGCGGATTGCTTTTTTTATGACATCCTGAATGGACGTATCGCTGATGTGATGGCGGCGCACTTTTCCGGAACGCGGATCAACAGAAAGATTGTTCGCGGGAAAAACATACTGCCATGCCCATTCCTTGCCTGCTTTGGGGTATTTTCTGGCAAGAGCGTCGGGCAGATGCACCTCGCCATTACCTTTTGCCAAATCTTCTTCATGCATTTTTTTTACTTCTGCCAGATGGTTTTTCAAATCATCAATAACCATCGCCGGCATGATAGTTGTTCTGTCTTTGTCGCCTTTGCCGCTGCGCACGAAAATTGTTTTCAAATCAAAATCAATATCTTTAACGCGCAGGCGAGCCAGCTCCATTAACCGCAGGCCGGAACCATACAACAAGCGGGCAATAAGCAAATCCCGTCCTTTGAGACAAGCAAGTATTCGTTTAACCTCTTCTACGGAAAAGACAACCGGCAGTTTCTGGCCGCGTTTGGCGCGGACGGCAGTAGATATTTCGCCCATATCCTTACCCAGCACATTGCGAAAAAGAAAAAGCAGGGCGTTGAAAGCCTGATTCTGAGTGGAAGCGGAGACCTTTTCCTTCAGAGCCAGATGACTGAGGAAATTCTTGCAATCGGCGGCGTCAAGCTTTTCTGAAGCTTCCTTCTTTTCCGTTTTCTTTGCGTATTCGATAAACCTGCTAATCCATTGCAGATATGTTCTCTCCGTGCTGTAGGAATAATGTTTGAGTCGAATCAGCCTTTTTACCTCGTTAAGCAAGCCTGATGGAAAATCAGTTGACCTTGAAGATGCTGCCCTTTCTGGTTTTAAGCCAAGATAATGAAAGTAATATAAACTGATTGCGTCGTGTGCCTGCCGAATCTGCCAATCCGACCATTTGGAATCCGACTTCAGATATTCAATAAATTCGACGACGGCATTTTCCTGATATTTTTCGGATGATATTTGCTTCCTTTGAGCATAACTAAGAAATCTGCTCATCCAGAAAGCATAGAAAGGAATGGTTTTCTCCGGCGCCAGTTTCTTTTCCAGAAGAAAGGCCTGAAACTCCGGTAAAACGACTGATTTTGCTACATTGGACAAATTATCCATAAATTACCCATTGGGCTTTTAGTCCTTATTACCACGAATTACCCCGCGATGGAAAGTCATTTCTAATTGATATTTAGGCGTTTTTTACTATTTACATTTTTTAGGGAATGATTTAATCTTACGCATAATTTCGGAAAAAGCCCATTGGGTATATTAATTGTTGTGCAGCAATGATAAAAATAATTGCTAATAGGAATCTTTGAGTATAAGTAAAAAGCAGTGAGAAGAAAATGGAAGTAACTTCAAATATATATCATGGTGATAGCAAAGAGGTCTTAAAGCAAATTCCGTCTGATTCTGTTGACCTTATAGTGACATCACCACCTTATGCAGACCAACGAAAAAACACGTACGGTGGCATTCACACTGATCAATATGTAAAATGGTTTTTGCCTATTTCAGAACAGCTTTTACGTGTGCTCAAGCCATCAGGGACTTTTATTCTCAATATCAAGGAAAAAGTTGCAAATGGTGAGCGTAGTACTTACGTAATGGAGCTTATTTTAGAAATGCGTAAGCAAGGATGGTTGTGGACGGAAGAGTTTATTTGGCATAAGAAAAATTGCTATCCTGGAAAGTGGCCTAACCGCTTTCGTGATGCATGGGAAAGGCTTCTTCAGTTTAACAAAAATAGAAAATTTAATATGTACCAAGAAGAAGTAATGGTACCAATGGGCGAGTGGGCAACGTCAAGATTAAAAAAACTTTCTGAAACCGATAAAACCCGTGACAACTCAAAAGTAGGAAGTGGCTTTGGTAAGAATATTTCTAATTGGCTTAACAGAGATAAGGCGTATCCAACAAATGTTCTGCACTTAGCAACAGAATGTAACAATAAAAATCACAGCGCAACTTTCCCTGAAGAACTGCCTGAATGGTTTCTCAAACTATTTACACATGAATATGACACAGTTCTTGATCCTTTCATGGGTTCTGGAACATCTTTAATTGTTGCAAACCGAATGAAGCGCCATTCAATAGGCATTGACAACGTTCATGAGTATTGTGAAATGGCGAAAGAAAAACTGAAACCCATTGAATTATATCTATTTGAACCAAAGGCGAAATATGAAAAAGCTAAACCTAAAAGACGTTCTACTGTACGTTGAACAAAACATCGGAAGTTTCCACCAAAAGCGTATCCAAAGCCTTGACGAATTAAAGTTATCGAAAGTTCTCAAACGAAAGAATCCGTATTTATTTAAGGCTAAATATGTATTGACTGCTGAACAGATTATAAAAGGGCTTGTGGACGCTCATATTTCATCAAACGAAGAAACCATCTTTGGTGATTGGCTGGAAGGCCTTGCCATTTTCATCAATGATAGGGTTTATGGTGGTCGCAAATCTGGCATTACAGGTCTTGACCTTGAATTTGACAGTAATGGTTCAAGAAACATTGTAACAATTAAATCCGGACCGAATTGGGGTAATAGTTCACAAATAGCTAAAATGGTAGCCGACTTTAAAACTGCAAAAAAGACACTTAGAACCAGCAACTCAAAAATGAACATCATTGCCGTAAATGGTTGTTGTTACGGCAGGGATAGCAAACCGGATAAAGGTGATTATTTCAAGTATTGTGGCCAACGTTTTTGGGAGTTTATTTCCGGTGACAGTAATCTTTTTACAGAAATTATTGAACCACTTGGGTATAAAGCCAAGGAAAAGAATGATGTTTTCATAGAATCTTATTCACAAATGATTAATAAATTCACAAAAGAGTTTGCCAACGTATTTTGCAGAGATAATGGTGAAATTGACTGGGATAAATTGGTGCGTTTCAACTCTGCAATAGAAGAACCCAAGAAAAGAAAATAAAAAATGCACAACCAGTCGCTAAAGCCGATCGCTGCCCCATGGGCCGCTCCGGCTTAGCTTTTCGTTAGCTGCATGACGAGGTGAAAATGCGATCAATTGTACTTATAATGATTTCAATGGTTTTTGCTGGTTGCCAACTCGCGGACCTGCGTCCGCAGAGCTTGGTAATGACGAACGTGGCCGGTAAGCCGAGGGAATTTATTCTGTTAGGTGCAGAAAGTTACGAAGGCGACTTGACGGTCGCTCTGTTCCGGGAAGGTTTTAAGGTAAAGCCAATTGCTATAACGCAAAAGGTCACTGAACTGGAATCTCCCTCCAGGCTCGTTGAGTACAAAGAGGCAGGGTACAGATATGCCTTGAAGCTGTCCATCTCTCATGACTTTTTGTGGACGTGTGCGTTCTCCAGCGGTCATCGGGTTAATGTGACGATGACAGTGATTGATATTCAAACAAATGAAACACTCGCAATTGTCAAACAAACCGGCCCGGATCGAGAATGCCCTCCACTGACTCCGGTATGGCTACTTCTTGCGAAAGAGCTCTCGAAGGCATGGCAATGAGTCGACATGGAAACCAAAAGCATCACCACTCACAAACATTCAGTGTCGTATGGATTGCCCGATGATTAAATGGAATCAAAAAGATGCTTGGGTAGGAGTTTTTGATATTCTGGGTTTCAAAAACCTGATTCGGCAGACGGACCAGGAATTCCCACGAGCGCTACTGACAAGCAAGCTCAACGACCTTTTCGAGGCGCTGGACCACGATGTCATGCACCATGGACAATTAGAGTATATGGTCTTCTCTGATACAATTGTAATTTTTGCTCCTGATCTCGAAGCCCATTCCTACGGATGGTTTCTTCTCCAATGCACAATTATCATAAACAAATCTATCGCTGTCAGGTTGCCCCTGAGAGGTGCCATCAGCGTCGGGACGGCTTTCATTTCCAGTTCTCCACCCATGATCATCGGCCCATCTTTCCTTGAAGCACACGAATACTGCGAAGACCAGAATTGGATCGGACTTCTACTGACTCCTTCCGCCACCTTGGCAGTTCGCCGAGCCGGGCTTGAACCGCTTCACCATGATTTTGTTTTGGACGACGTCCCGTTAAGGAAAATGTCGTCTGAGAATGTGTTGGCTTATCGATTTCACAACGGGATGTCGAGTTTTTCAAGCCCCTTGCTTAAGTTCCTTGGGGAGATGAAACACTTCGCCCCCGATCAGGACAAGGGCAAATATGATAGGACCATGGCGTTTATTGAGAAACACTACAGATACATAAGAAGCTAATCGGGTAGCCGGGGGTTTTTCTCCCCCAGCCCCCACACCACCTGGCATGCGGGTCCGCACCAGGCGGTTCACAGAGATTACCGGGCCTTAGCCGGGTAGTGAATGTTCACCCACAGGTCTTTCACAGACAGCAATCC